>DAIMEA010000045.1:0-14342 GCA_036725585.1 Prolixibacteraceae bacterium
TATTTATTGGATAAACGAATGTTCTTCCAAAACGCCAAGGATTGCATCCATCCGGGTTGCACCGCAAAAATGTTCGATTAACGTTCCATTTTGTGCGTAGATGTACAAATCGGGTACACTCAGCTTCCCGAAGTGCTTTACCAGGCTATCATAAGGACAATGACAGAGGCACATACCGGGAAAGTCGACGCTCCTGAAATCCATTTCGAACTGGCGTAAAGAAGGAACCGGATCGAATGAGACCAAAAAAATACTTGCCTCGTGTAAAAAGGGATGATGCCGTTTCAGTTCTTCAAGTTCGTAAAGACAAAAATCGCACTCCCGGCTAAACAGAAGGATTATAAGGAAGGAATCATAAGGGTATTCATTCAGACGAAATGCCGATTCTGTTAGTGGGTTCAAAACGATACCCGGTACCTCCCTGACCGACATTTCCCTTCTCTTCTGAATGTTGATTTTGGAACAGGATCGATACCACAATCCTCCCAGGATCAGAATAAGGAAAACGATCAGGACAAACAACAAAGTCTTCTTCATAAAAACGACGATTAATTCGTTTGTTAGGTCAAAATATTTAGTGTAAAAAAAACGACCACACTCACCCAGATCAGGAGACCGACTCCATACGTTTTTGCGACAAACCACAAACTCCCAAAAAATGAATACGATAAAACCGGTCGTAATTGCAGGGCCAGTACCAACCAATAGCATACCTCCGGGACACTCAGCAGGGACAAAGGATAATGAAAATAGCCGGGAATCGACGATGGATCGAAAAGGCTTAGCAGGGTTAGGGGCTGGAACTGACCTATTTCGGTCAACGTTTCAAAATTATGGATATAGAGCAGACCCGTTTTCAAAAAAGAAAAGAAGACAAACACAAATTCGGCAATAAGAACCCCGCTCCAAAAAGTCCGAAATTTGTTTTTGGCTCCGGCAAAAAAAGATCCGATCCAGAAACAGCAAGTCGTAAGAAAGAGTTTGCCTACCAGCAAAACAAAAACAAAAACATAGCTCAACCAGGCGAAGCGGTATTTGATGTGCAACATTTTGGCGATCACTTCAGTGGATAACTGTCCCGAATACGTCTGATAATACAAATGGTCGGTAAACAGTTCCTGAACCCAAAAGGTATTGACCAACATCAACAAAAGGACTCCACCAAAGAGGCGGGTGTTTTTACCTGCTTTCATATTCTGAGGGATCTGTTTTTCAATAAAATACAAATGGAGCTTTATCTGCAAAAGCGCGCAACCAACAGCATGATTGATAAAAATCAGGATTCGATGGTTGTGAGGACGATGTAATCGTTTTGGTTTTTCATTTCAGCCCAGTCGTCCTGTGAGATCAGCTCTTTCTTTTCGCTACCTTTTCGTTGGACAATCCGTGCGTTTTCCACTTGGATCATTCGTTCCCTTCGCACCAGGACGACCAGGACAACCAGGGCAAAAGCGAGCAACCCAAACCACCCGGTGAGAGGCAACACAGGGTAGCCCACTCCCAAAACGACAGCTGCAGCCACCAGCCCCAAGATCGAATACGACCTTCTTTTCACATCCAGCATGTAAACAGCATGGCAGTTTCGGCATTGGTAAAAGGTATCCGTACGGTTAAAGAGGGTTTTAAGGAGAAGCGTTTTAACCATTTTCTTTTTAGTACATGTTGAACAGAATTCAATCCACTGCATCTTGGCCAATTTCAAAAAAGAAATATTTTTCCTTTATCAGAAATAAAAAAACAAAATGTAAAAGAAAAAATAACAGCAGCCAACAAATCAAAATCAACGGGTTAACCAATGAAAAGAAGCTTAGTGACGCAAGAATAAGACATCCAAGAAGGAAAATTATATATATTCCATCCGGACAAAAGTGCTTTACAATTACTTTTTCATTGGATTGAATAGAAAACCTTTTCTCGGTCTTCCAAAAATCCATCTTTAAAGTAAGAAGATGTTCTCCAGCAGGAAGTTCAAGATTAAGTTTTTGATTACCTCTCAAGAGAAATGATTGGCTATTGATAATCATTTTCAATCTACGAAGAGGAAAAATTCCTTTCCTGATAAAAGTTATTTGTTTCATTTTCTAAAATTTATATTTCAACAAATGGTGACGATAACTATTTTCAAGGATTTTCGTCACCATTTGTTTCTATCAATTATTATTTCAGAAATATCTTGCCATTATACAAAAAACAACTTCTATGTATAAGCGCAAACAACACTTGCAACACCCATAGCTAAGGCTGTTGGGCCAAATATTAAAAGTCCGATTGGGCCGAATGCTGAACCTACTCCAGCGACAAGTCCAACGGTAGCAATGAATCTGGTTGCACCAGTACTACAACCATTCCCTTCAATGTTTTCCATTTGATCAAAAGATAATACATTCATGACAGAATAATTTTTTATTTCCCTACTCTATTATGGCTTTTCGGTTCCGCCATTTCTAGTACCCCCGCACACTCAACCAGTCGGAGATCTTGGACATCAGGTCCATGGCCCACGATTGGCTTATCGGAAGAGTTTCCTGCGTGATGAGGGATGTTTTCGCAATAAGCTTTTCACCCAGGGGGCTTTTGTAAAAGCAGATCAGCTCTTTTACTTCCTCCTGCGAAAAATGCTTTTGATAAAGAGGTACCAGTTGTTTGGTGAGATCGTTTATTTCCACATCGAAGACCTCCGTACGGAGGTTCGCCCAAACCGAGTCGGAAACACCGGGTTTCAATTGCTGAAACTGGAGCAACAGCTGATGAAAAACCACATCGTTGCTTTCCGTTGATCCGTTAACGGACAACAATTGCAACACCTCCTGTTCCGTAGCCGTTGTTTGCGCGTAAGAAGCGTGATAAAAAAGGAGTATTACACAGATAATGCCGGCAAAAAAAATAGTTTTCATGGGAGTTCCGTTTTAATAATCTGTTCAAAATTATGGAATTAATGTGCAAAAAGTTTGCACTTATGCAATTATTTGTCATCGCTGGTTTGACTTTCATCAAAATAATAGGTATTTCTCCGTCTGCAATACTTAATTGTGTATCCTTTTTCCTTCAGCAAATCGAAATAGTTGAATAAGGTCCTGCGTGAAAAGCGCAAACGACCAGACAGTTCTTCTGCGTTGCCGGTACGTTCCTGTTCGATTTGCCGTTCCAGGACATCCAATTTCCGAATGGCATCTACATAACTCATATGCTGTTGTTTTATGGTTTTGTTGCTTACCACGAAACCGGCAGCAACCGGTCTCCTTTTTCGAGGCCTTCCCGTATTTCCGTTTTTTCGCCGTCGGTAATACCCGCTTGAATTAACTTAATGGTTTGATTCCCTTTTGGGTCGATTGTCTTTACAAAAACCGAATCGCCCGAATAATGGATGTATTTCTCTTCAATGCAAAGCACGGTATCGGTTTTTTGCCTGATCCACTCTGCTTCAACCGTTAGGCCGGTTTTCACCTCCAACGAATCGGATGGGAAATCAATACTTGCTTCAAAGGGAAACACAACCGGTTTTTCTCCCTTGACGGCCTGCGGGTCGATCCGAATTATCTCCCCGAAGCATTGAAGATTGGGATAAGCATTTATGGTATATCGTAATGCCTTCCCCGGCCGGATCAGGGCAATGTCATTTTCACGAATCTTTCCTTTAAACAATAATTGATTCCAATCGGATACAACCGCCAAAGAGCTACCTTCGGTTTGACTGTTCCGCTTGATAATGGATTGGCCGATTTTCACAAAAACTTCCGTTACGATCCCGCTTGCCGGGGCAGAAACCAAATTACTTTCAATCTGATTTTCTTCAATATAGCCTTCAAGCAACAGCCTCAATTGTTTTTGCGCCGCCTTCCATTCGAGCTCTTGTAAGGCCAGATTTCCCTTTGCCGTCTCCAATTCGGCTTGAGAGATGCCTCCTTTTGCTTCTAATCCCATTTTACGTATAAAGTTGCCTTTCTCCAATTCGTACATAATCTCAGCTGCTTTCAGCTTTTTTCGTGCTTCTTCCATTTCGCCAGGCTCCGGAGTGGGTTTTATGCTGGCAACCGGGTCACCTTCCCGAACATAATCGCCCACCTGGATGTACAGTTTTTCGATAACCCCGGAAACACTAGATTTGATTTCCACTTCGCTGGATGAAACCAGTTGACCGATCAACTTTTCTTTCACTACGATAACATCGTCGAACAGATGTCCCAGCAAAAAATCAGGAACGGAAGGTCGATTATTCTTTTTTTTCCAAATCAAACAGCTCACAAACAAAATGAAGGCAAACAACAACAATCCGTTGACCATTTTTTTTCTGTTCATGGTTCCTCCTTTTACCATTCGCTTCGGATCGCATCAATGGGTTCAATCTCCGATGCCTTGACAGCGGGGACCAATCCCGCGGCAATCCCCGAAATAATCAGCACAAAAAGAGCAGCCCCAACAATCATCCAGTTAACCTGGAGATTTTTAATAAGAAATTCACTTCCAGCCAGAGTATGCAACACATGGCGCCCCGCGAAAAGGAGAACCGCTCCCAAAACAATCCCGACCATTCCTGCAAAAAAAGTAACAACAATCGACTCAAAAAGAATCATTTGAATGATATTTTGAGGGGTCGCCCCGATCGCCTTTCGAATACCGATCTCGTTGGTTCGTTCCCGAATCACAACAAACATAATATTCGCAACACCCACCAAACCACTTATCAACAGACACAGGCCAATAAACCACAGAAAGATATTCAACCCTCTGAAAAATTTCCGGAAGGACTTTACCTGCTGATCCAGATTAAGAACATACAAGGTTGCGGAATCCGAGCCATCGAAATGCAACAACCTGCCCAAAAAACCACGGAGGGTCGCTTCGGCCGCTTTCGAATCGGTCAGTGTATAAAAGGAAAGGGCAATAACCGAGAATCCGTCTTCTCCCAAAAGAGTTTGTAAGGCAGTTGAATAAGGTATATAGAGCGCGTTTTGATCGGACGGATCCAGCAGGTTTCCGCCCTTAAGAACACCGACTACCGTAAAAACGGAATGCCCCATTTGAAGATACTTCCCGGTTGCCTCTCCTTTCCCAAATAGTTTTTCCTTCATCTGACCACCCAAAACAACGACTTTTGCCGAAGACCGGTCATCTCCCTTGTTGAGCAGGCGCCCATTCTTCGCTTGTACGTTTTTAATCTGGAAATACTCAGAGGAAACTGCACGTATTGTTGCATATTCGTTTCGTCCTCCACAAACTACGTTTTGTGCAATTTGGCCTTCCGGACTTATGGCCTTTATGGAACGGGGGAACGTATTTTTCAGTTGCCGGATTGTTTCCAGACGGAAACGTACCGGTTTTGCGTATGCAGTATTCCCGGTGCCAACGAGGGTTTGACCTCCATAGATCCAGATGCTGTTTTGCACATAGGAGCGAAAAAGCTGCATGACACCTTCTTTAAAACCGTTGCTCACACCCAGCAAAACAATCAGAATGAAGATGCCCCAGCTAATACCAAAGCCTGTTAAAAAGGTTTGGATTTTCCTTTTTCGCAAGGAATGAAAGAGATCAAAAAATAATTCCGATATCATCGTTCGGGGTTTATATAACTTCAACAATAAATGATCCTCCTTAATCCTCGTTAACAATTAATGGATCAGGAGGCACTATCTTCCCTTCTGGTTCTTTTCTCCATGTTTCGTTCGGCAATGAGCGATCTGTTGCTTCCATCTTCAAATAATCCTTCCAGTGAACCAGCAAATAAATGTATTGGGGCAGAAGATACAGGAAAATCCACCCGGCTGGGAACCAGATAGAAATCATGTCGATCCAAACGCCGACGGTTGTGATTACAACGCCTGTTATTCCAAAATAATAAACAATGTCCGGCAGGATATGTCGGACCACAATGTCCAATCCGGAAGGAGGAACAGAGATGTGCTCAGCGCTTTTCCAAAAGTCCATTTGCAGGGTAATTGTAAGTTCGCCTACGGGCACATCCACCTCAAGGGATCTTCGGTATTTCAAAGTGAATACCTGATCTAAAATCCTTACCTTAAAGCGGCAAAGAGGAATAATTCCTTTACGTTTCAATTGTATTTTGGCCATTTTGGGAACGTGTTTCGTTTGCATCTTCGTTTCCTTATTTGCTTTCTCATCCGGGGTCTCTTTCCAATGATTTTTTTCTTTTCTTCTTCTGTCTGAACCGGATAAAAATGCCCAAGCTATAGGAACTCATGGTAAAGAACAAAACGAAACCCGCAATCCGCACATCACACCGCGCACCAAAAAGCCGGTATTTGTGTGTCAAAAAGGTAACTGCCAAAAAAGCCAAAGACAATAAATTCCACAGGATCAAACCCTTCATTTCTTTATCGAGGTTCCGCTCCATTTGCCCGGATTCGTTTTTACCATGCTAAATTATCATCCTTCCGTCCATTAAAAAGCACGGAAGGATTTTTTTTCAAAAAAATTCATTTTTGCCTGGTTAAAAAAACAGATTGCCTGCCTGTGGGAGGCAGTTCTGCCGGACAGGCAGGTTTTGCTACCCATGGCACACTCTTCGGAGTAACTTCCCCTCCCGTGTCATTTCGAGACTTCCCCCAATTTTTTGGGTCATAATGCTTATACGACAGTTAAAAAAAAAGGGTGTCATCTCGGCGTTAGGAGAGATCTGACCAAATACGTTGAGATCTCTCACATGCGTTCGAGAGGACACAGAATACAAAATTCTGTCATTGGTAGACCCTACCCAAAATTTTTGGGCATAATGTGGAGATGACAGAGACCTGAAGGCCTCAAAAATTTCATGTAGGGAAGCAGGGTGATCTGTTCCCGGATGATATATACAACGCGCTGACATTCCGTTCGATACAAAATTCTGCCGCTGAACCGGCCGGAAAGATCGAACGGTTATTCTTTGCGCGTTCCTTTACCCGGGGCGTTGCCCCGGGCTGGATTGTTTTGCCCTTACAGGGTTTTTCGCGCAACCCGTTTTCGGATGATCGTTCGATGAATGGACGTTGAATTGCCCCGGCATTTATGCCGGTGGGTCGGGGAACAGGACAAAACACCATCCGGCCACGGTACCGCCTTCAAATAAGGTTACACTCGGTATGGCCGGAAGGCAGAAGCCCTGATTTGGGTAAAATATTCGGTTGCACGGGTATGCTAACAACGCGCTACTGTTCCGTTCGATACAAAATACTACCACTAAACCAGCCGGGTAGATCGAACGGTTCTCTCGCACGCATGCCCTTACCCCGGGTTCCACCCGGGGTTATTGAAATTAAGCCCTGTCAGGGCTCTCCGTGCAACACGGATTCGGGTTGTTGCTGTTTTTTGGAACTTTGAATTGCCTCCATCCCGATGAACATAAAGAATATGTATAATCCGACCCGGTTTAACTCCCCAGGAGCGATCTGTTGTTTTGCACCGCGTTTCATCACGGGTGACCCGGGACGGGTCAAATGTCGGTAGCCCCGGGTGGAATGCAATGGAAACCGGGGTAATGAGTGAACAGCAAAAAACAACCGGCCACGGTATCGCCTGCATAAGAGGATGCGCCCTGTATGGCCGGAATGTAGAAACCTTGTCAGGGGCAGAATATTCGGTTGTACGGGTGAAGATTCCAACGAGCTACCCTTCCGTTCGATACAGGATTCTGCCGCTGAACCGCGGGATGGATTGAACGATTCTCTCGCACGCGTTGCCTTACCCCGGTTGAATTCGAGGAGTCGTTTAGTCGTGAATTTCGTGGAATTCGTGGAATTCGTGGAATTCGTGGAATTCGTGGAATTCGTGGAGTCGTGAATTCGTGAATTCGTGGAATTCGTGGAATTCGTGAATTCGTGAATTCGTGAATTCGTGAATTCGTGGATCCTACTTCAGCGGTTGGGCAAAATTCAGCACATCCTCGCCGGTGATCACCGGTCCGCACAGGATGATCAGCCGTTCCACCACATTCCGGAATTCCCGGATGTTGCCGGTCCATTTGATTTTTTGCAGTTCTCCGATTGCTTCGGGCGAAAGGGTTTTGGGCGGCATCCCGTATTCGGTGCAGATTTGTTCGATAAAGTAGGCGCCCAGAATGGGGATGTCGTCAATCCGTTCGTTCAGGGAGGGCACATGAATCAGGATGACGCTTAAGCGGTGGTAGAGGTCCTCGCGGAAACGGCCCGCTTCAATTTCTTTCTGCAAATCCTTGTTGGTTGCGGCAATAACCCGCACATCGACCCGAATTGCTTTCTCGCCTCCGACCCGTGAAATTTCGTTTTCCTGCAGGGCCCGCAGTACTTTTGCCTGGGCCGACAGGCTCATGTCGCCAATTTCGTCGAGAAACAAAGTGCCCCCCTCGGCCTGTTCAAACTTTCCTTTACGCTGTTTCACCGCCGAGGTGAAGGATCCCTTTTCATGACCAAACAATTCGCTCTCGATCAATTCGGAAGGAATGGCCGCGCAATTCACTTCCACAAAGGCGCCGGAAGCCCGGTTGCTCAGGTCGTGAAGACGCCGGGCCACAAGTTCTTTCCCGGTTCCGTTGGCCCCCGTAATCAGCACCCGGGCATCGGTGGGTGCTACTTTTGCCGTGATATCAAAAATTCGTTGGATGGCTGCCGATTCGCCAACAATGGTATATTTTGAATGAACCTTCTTCCGGAGGGTTTTGGTTTCCGTCACCAGGGTTGAACGTTCGAGCGCATTGCGGATCGTTATCAGCAATCGATTCAGGTCGAGGGGTTTCTCAATAAAATCGTAGGCGCCTTTTTTGATGGCTTCAACGGCCGTGTCGATGTTACCATGGCCCGAGATCATGACCACGGGGGTATCGGGATGCTGTTCGAGCAAAAGAGGCAGCAATTCCAGTCCGTCCATTTCGGGCATTTTTATATCGCAAAGGATCAGGTCGAACTCGGCGCCCCGAACCCGATCCATTGCCTGGGCTGCATTTTCGGCTACCTCCACCGAATAGTTTTCATACGAAAGAATCTCCTTCAACGTATTGCGAATGGCACGTTCATCGTCGATCACCAGTATTTTAGCCATGATTTGTCCGTTTGTTTATGTGTAGCAAGATAGCAAAATTCGAACCAAAACCCGAAACAAGTTTTTCGGATTGTTTTTGACAGAGGATGCAACAAGATGATCTTTTTTTGGGAAATGTCTTTCAGAAATTGCCTACATTTGAACGTTAAAAACCGAATCCGATGTTTGCAAAAGAAACCTATATCCAACGGCGTCAGCTTTTAAAAAACGCCATGAGCAAGGGAATCATCCTTTTTCTGGGCAACGACGAAGCGCCCATGAATTATACCGACAATCCCTATCCCTTTCGGCAACACAGTTCTTTTCTCTACTATTTTGGCCTGTCGCTGCCCTCTCTGGCAGCCGTAATCGATCTCGATTCGGGCACCGAAACCCTGTTTGGCGACGAACTGACGCTGGATGAAATCGTCTGGATGGGGAACAAGCCCACCCTTCAGGAACAAAGCGAGGCGGTAGGTGTGAATGAAGTACTTCCTACGGTTCGCCTGTACACCCTCCTGAGAGAAGCGCTGGCTTCGGGAAGGGAGATCCACTTTCTTCCTCCTTACCGGCCCGAAAACAAAATCAAACTGCTCCGTCTGCTGAACATCCGCCCCGATCAGTTTGCCCTGAAAGCGTCCGATGAGCTGGTGAAAGCCGTGATCAGCCAGCGGGAAATCAAAAGCAGCGAAGAAATTGACGAAATCAACAAGGCGGTCAACTGGAGCGTCGACATGCATGAGGCGGCCATCCGGCATCTTCGACCGGGCATGATGGAATCGGAAATTGCGGCCCTGGTCACCCGGATCCCCCTCGAACGGAACGGAAATATTGCTTTTCCTGTGATTGCCACCGTTCGGGGTGAAGTGCTGCACAATCATTTCCACGGGAACATTGCCCGCGAAGGACAGCTCTTTTTGCTCGACGCGGGAGCCGAAACACCCTCTTTTTATGCCGGCGATCTGACCAGCACCTTTCCGGTCGGCCGGAAGTTCACAACCCGCCAGAAAGAAATTTACCAGCTCGTTCTCGCGGCCCACTGTGGGGCAGCCGCCCTCTTGTCGCCCGGCACCGAATTTCGCCGGGTTCATTTCGAGGCTGCCCGGATCATTTTCAACGGATTAAAAGACCTGGGATTCACCCAAGGCGACACAGAGGAAGCCCTGGCCGAGGGAGCCCATGCCCTCTTCTTCCCCACCGGTTTGGGGCACATGATGGGACTGGATGTGCACGATATGGAAGACCTTGGTGAAGTGAATGTCGGGTACAACGGCGAAGCCAAAAGCACCCAGTTTGGATTGAAATCGCTCCGACTGGCAAAAGCGCTGAAGCCCGGTTTTGTCCTTACCATCGAACCGGGCATTTATTTCATCCCGGAATTGATTCACCGATGGAAAGAAGAAAAGAAATTCGAAAATTTCATCAACTACGACAAGGTGGAAGCGTACATCGGCTTCAGCGGTGTACGCATCGAACAAAACTACCTTATCATTCCGGAGGGTTACCGCTTACTCGGACGAAAAAAGCCAATGGAAATCGCAGAAATTGAAGCGCTCCGCGAAGGCTAATCCTCTTCAAGCCAGGTTTCAAGGAGCATATATATTTTTGCCTGCTGGGCATAGGTCATATTCTTGATCCGAACCCGGTGGCTGGCATTGGGAATGACCATTTTAACCGCCTCGCTCCCACGGGAAACCTTCACAGAGGCAGCTGTCCAGGGATCATTTTCACCGTAAATTAACAGGATGTGATCGCCGTCCCGGTTCACCGTCTTTTCGATTAACTTCGAAACATCGGGAGAAAATTTGTACGAAAGCCCTTCGGGCAAAAATATCTGCGCCAGGTAATCCTTTGTATTCGAAACAGACAGGTATGGAGCCAGGATCTTTGTATTGTACGGATAGTAACCGATCTCCCTGGCTGCCTGAACAAAAAAAGCCTGCATGGGTCGGGTTTCTTCCCGCGAAAAATAATCGGGATCGCACACTTCGGCAAGGTGTTCGAACAATGCCCGGTACGATGCGGTATCGGGCGGAATGTTAGCACAATAATAACCCCACTGCCAAAACGAAAAAGCATACTCCAATACACAATAATCCAGCACGGCATCCGGAGTCAGCTGGAAGGTGTAGTTCCGTACGGCAATCAGGCTGTCGAGCAGGGGTTGTATGGAATCCCTCCGGGATAGAACCGCTTTCTGAAAACTTTCGATCTTTTCGCGACAAACCTTCTTCCCCACAGTTTGGAAGAAACGATCAAAACGTTTGTCTTCGACCGAAAAACAATTCGGGGCCACATAGGGTATCCATATGTCCATATCGTCGGGGAAAAAAGCCTTATAGGCCAGGGTCATTTGCCCCCCCTTGCTGATTCCGGTCGCGATCCATTTATTGTTGTTGTTGAATAACCTTCCAAAAATCCGGTAGATACGGTGCAGATCCATACTGGCATTCTGAACAGTAAGGTAATCCCAGTTTACGGTTTCGGGCATCGATTTTCCAAAATACCGGTGTTCCACCACCAGTTGGTTTGCCTCTACAATCTTGCTCAGTTCGTTTATGTAGGAATCGACTGCCGAACGTTTGGCATCGTACCCCTCGGTAACCAGCACTACCGGGCTATATGGATTATAGATGGACAGGATAATCCGTTGAATAAATTTCCCGGCTGCCGGATTGCCATGGTCCAGATACTGGTCGACCAAAATTTCATAGGCCTCGGAGAAAAACGGATGGGGATCGATTTTTTGCACCGAAATAAATTCAGGCTGGCTAACCAGCTTCTGGTACAAGTCACTCTTTTCCTGAGCAAAAAGCCCTCCCCTTACCAGCAAAAGGAGGATAATTCCCCATCCCACTGCCCTCTTTAAAAACCAGCACTTCATTGCCAATGATCTTTAATTTCTGCACAAGTTAGCAAAAAGGCCGATAAAAAAAACGTTTGAAAAGAGCAAAGAAAAAAAAATGAAGTTCTGTTCGCCAGCCGTTCATTAAAAATCGTCGTTCATGTATTTTGGGATCCGTTAAATCATTCGTGTAATTCGCAGACTCAAAATGCACACCGTACACAATAATTTTATACTTTAGCAGAACAATTCTTTATAAGCCGGATGCAATCCGACTTGAAATCGGGGAAAACCTTCGTTGCGGAATAGGGGTTCATCCGGAAAAAGAGAATAAATGAGACTGTGCGGGAGCTTAAACTGGTGTAGAATCGGGGGGCTGATGTTTTTCATCGGTCTGTTTTTCTTAACAAATCTCTCCTTTTCACAAAACCTGCCACCGGTCATGGACAAGGGGATTCCCAACCAACATGCCGAAGTGGGGGAAGCTTTTTTTTATGTCATCCCTTCCAATGCTTTTAAAGACGAAAACCACGATCCGCTCACAATAAGTGTCACGGGTTCTCTGCCCGGAATCACCATCCGGCACGACACGTTACAGGGCACACCCACTACCGCGAGCACGTATCAGCTTACTGTTACGGCACGCGATGCAGGGGGCCTGACCGTTGCGCGTACGTTTACAATTTACGTCCACCCGGCAGGCACAACCTATTCCGCATTTTCGATGAACGTGCAGCAGGGATGTAATTCCCTGATGGTCAATTTCACCAACCGATCGAAAGGAGCCAACAGCTACCTTTGGGACCTGGGAAACAGCAACATCTCTACCCTGCCCAACCCCACCAACAATTTTTACGGAAAACCAGGAACCTATACGGTTACACTGACCATAAACGAGGGAGAACCCAATGAAGCCTCCTTTTCGGAGACGCTTACAGTTTTCCCCAAACCCCAGCCCGCGATCGACCGGAACCTCCAGCCCGGGTGTGAGCCCCATGCGTTGACGCTTAGTTCAACCGGTTCGCCGGTTAACGTAGCGCCCTTCCTTTACAACAACTACCCTGTTGGCGGTGTAACCGGGGGCAGCGAATCGTACTACAACTGGTATTTTTACGGAAAACATCCGGAAATTTTTTCCACCAATCCATCTGTTCATGTTTCCGGACTACAAGGAGGCTTATACAATGTTGCGCTGGTTGTTACCGACGATAACGGCTGCTATAGCGCCAAAATTGAAAACGAACTGTTCGAGGTATTCGACCGGCCCGATGCATCTTTTTCCTACATAAAAGCCGATCCCTGCGCTCCTTCACAAACGTCCTTTATCCACACTTCGGAAATTGAAGGTAGCGAAATAACCGGTTATGCCTGGTATGTCGACGGAGTGCTCCGCGGAACAGAAGAAGACTTCAGCTATTCTTTCCCCGATTACGGCTCTTATGTTGTCGGGCTGAGAGATACCTCGGAACGGGGATGCATCTCCGATCTTTTCACCGATACCGTTCGTTTCAACTACAACAATTGGAGCGACTTTACCTTTTCGCCGGAAACAACCTGTCTGGGCGACACCACCTATTTTGAGGCAAGCGCCTCAGCCACCCTTTCGGGATATGAATGGGATTTCGATGAAGACGGCATCATCGATGCCACCGTAGCCCGCCCTACCCATGTTTTCGGTTCGGCAGGAATCAAAACGGTACGCCTCACCGGCACCTTCGACGACGGGTGTACCCGGACAATAACCCATTCGGTGGAAGCAGAAGAAGTTATCGCCGATTATTCCTACTCCACAACACCCATTTGCCACGGGGGATTTAACGTACACTTTACCGATGAAAGTGTTTCAGCGCTAGGGAAAACCCTTGTTTCCCGTTCCTGGGAATGGGAGGTCAGCGCCGGCCTGTGGCAGCCGCTTTCCACGCTGCCTTCCTTCACCCATAATTTTCCCGATCCGGGCACCATCCCGGTCCGGCTCACCGTATATAGCGAAGACGCTTGCAGCCATCAAATCGTTAAAAACATTGTTCTGACCGCCCCAACCATCGACTTTCGGGTATCGGGGGCAACCCTGGGCTGTTTGCCGGCCGGGCCAACTAATTTTGAAGCCCAATACCTGATCCCGAACGATACGCCCCAATCGTTTACCTGGGACTTTGGGGACGGAAACCACGCAACCGGGGCCAATTCTACACACACCTACACCACCGAAGGAAATTTTACGGTCACCCTGACGCTTCAAACCGTTTTAGGATGCACCTACACCCGCACCCGCAACAACCTGGTCAACCTGGCCAACCCGCCGGTCGTCACCCCTACGCTCGACCAGATCAACACCTGTTTTGCCACAGGTGTTACCCTCGAAGCAGCCTATTCCCCCGGAACCGATTCCCTTCGCCTGTATACCCCATATGAGATTCTTTATGAAGACAGCCCGGATCCCTCGCCCCACGAATTTGAATACTTTTTTCGCGATACCGGGCACTTCGACCTCGGGGTGCTTGCCATCAACAACGGA
>DAIMEA010000046.1:0-14262 GCA_036725585.1 Prolixibacteraceae bacterium
CGCAGGGGATCTTCGGCAATATGAAACTGGATATTGATTTTATCCGACAGTCGTTTGTCGAGGCCGCGCAGCAAAGCACCGCCGCCGGCAAGGTATATCCCCCGGTTCACAATATCGGCATACAACTCAGGCGGAGTTTGTTCGAGCGCACTGAGAATGGCGGCTTCGATTTTTGAGATGGTTTTATCGAGGCAATGGGCAATTTCCTGATAGGAAACCGGCACCTCGACCGGAAGAGCTGTCATTTGATTGGGGCCCTGGACAATAAAATCGGCCGGAGGCTCATCCAATTCGGAAATAGCCGCACCCACATTGATTTTGATATCTTCGGCTGTTCGTTCGCCCACTTTGATGTTGTGTTGGTGGCGCATGTATTCCATAATATCGGCCGTAAGTTCGTCGCCGGCAATACGAATCGATTTATTGGTTACGATGCCCCCGAGGGAGATAACGGCAATTTCGGTGGTCCCACCACCGATATCCACAATCACATTGCCTTCGGGTGCCTGTACATCGATTCCGATCCCGATGGCTGCGGCCATGGGTTCGTAAATCAGATATACTTCGCGGGCCCCGGCATGTTCCGATGAGTCGCGCACGGCTCTGAGTTCAACCTCGGTGCTACCCGAGGGAATGCAAACAACCATTTTCAGGGAAGGGGGGAACAGGCGGCTCCCGGTGTTGATCATTTTGATCATTCCCCGGATCATCTGTTCGGCCGCGTTAAAGTCGGCGATAACCCCGTCGCGCAAGGGACGTATGGTCCGGAGGTTCGAATGGGTTTTGCCCTGCATCTGCCGTGCTTTTTCCCCAATCGCAACCAGTTTTTCGGTTTTCAGGTCGATGGTAACGATTGAGGGCTCATCCACGACAATTTTATCGTTGTGAATAATGATCGTGTTGGCTGTACCCAAATCGACAGCCACTTCCTGGGTGAGAAACGAAAATAAGCCCATACCTTTGTCAGCGTTTAAAATGTCGTGTTCCTGTAAATACCATGGCCATGTTGTGATCGTTGCAGAAGTCGACCGAGTCCTGGTCCCGTATCGATCCCCCCGGCTGAATAACGCATTCAATGCCTACCCCGTGAGCAA
The DNA here is from genome assembly GCA_036725585.1 of Prolixibacteraceae bacterium. Lineage (GTDB taxonomy): Bacteria > Bacteroidota > Bacteroidia > Bacteroidales > Prolixibacteraceae > DAIMEA01. Next base: position 1,095 of record DAIMEA010000046.1, read on the forward strand.
TCTCCACACAATCGGCGAAGGGGAAAAAGGCATCCGACGACATAACCGCTCCCTTCAGGTCGAATCCAAAATTCTCGGCCTTTTCAATGGCATGTTTCAGGGCATCAACCCGTGAAGTTTCGCCCACCCCGCTGGCCAAAAGCTGTTTGTTTCGGGCCAGCACAATGGTGTTCGATTTCGATTGTTTTACCAGTTTGTTGGCAAAAAGCAGGTCGTCGATTTGTTCGTCGCTGGGTTTGCGGGTGGTCACCGGGTTGAGTTCTTCTTTTTGTTCCTGCTTTTGGTCGCGGTCCTGATAAAGAACGCCATTAAGCACACTGCGAAATTGCACCCGGGGCATCGTCATTTCCTTTCGGACAAGGATGATCCGGTTTTTTTTCGATTTCAGAACTTCCAGTGCATCGGGTTCGTACCCGGGTGCGATGCAAACTTCGAAAAACAGTTTGTTCATTTCGACGGCTGTTTCGATATCGATCGGCGCATTGGTGATCAGAATTCCGCCGAATGCGGAAACCGGGTCGCCGGCCAGGGCATCTTTCCATGCTTCGACGAGGGTAGGACGGGAAGCACATCCGCAGGCATTGTTGTGTTTCAGGATGGCAACAGAAGTTTCCGAAAACTCATCGATCAGGGCAAGGGCAGCATCAATATCGAGCAGGTTGTTGTACGATATTTCCTTTCCGTGCAATTTATCAAACAGAGCGTCGAACTCGCCGAAAAAGATTCCGCGTTGATGGGGATTTTCGCCATAACGAAGCACATTGCTGTTGTTGTAGCTGATCCGGAGCAGATCGTCTTTATCTGTGTTGAAGTAGTTGAAAATGGCGGAGTCGTAATGCGATGAGCTGGCAAATGCCTTGCGGGCAAATTCTTTCCGTTCGTCGAACGAACTGTGTCCGGCATTTTTTTCAAGCAAATCGATCAAGCCGGGGTACTGCGCCCGTGACGATACAATCAGTACGTCGGAAAAGTTTTTGGCGGCTGCCCGGATCAGGGCAATGCCCCCGATGTCGATCTTTTCGATGATCTCCTCATCGGATGCCCCCGAAGCAAGCGTATCTTCAAAGGGATAAAGGTCAACGATAACCAGGTCGATTTCCGGAATTGCATAATCGGCCAGTTGTTTCTTGTCGCCCGGGTTTTCCCTCCGGGCAAGGATTCCGCCAAACACTTTCGGGTGAAGGGTTTTGACTCTCCCCCCCAGGATGGAAGGATAACCGGTCAGTTCTTCAACAGCGCGTACCGGAACATCCATTCCTTCAATAAAGGTTTGGGTTCCTCCGGTTGAATAGATTTTCACACCCAGTTGGTGCAATTTTTTCACAATTTCATCGAGGCCCTCTTTGTGGTATACCGAAATCAATGCGGATTGAATTTTTTTCTGCTCGCTCATGGATCCTTTCTTTTTTATAAGTAGATGATTCTTACGGTTTGGTCAATGCTTTTGGTCTTCTGTAAAAATTGCCCTGAAAATACCAATGATTTCGGAAGATTCAAAAAGCTAACCCGAAAAAAAAAGCTTTTCCGCAAGGAAGCGTTTCTGAAATCCAAACAAATAAAAAACGGCGTTGCCCCGACCCCGCGTCAGAACATAAATTTTCCGATCAACATGTACACCAACAGGCCGAGGATGTCGTTCATGGTCGTGATAAAAGGGCCCGTAGCCAGGGCCGGGTCAAATTTCAGCCGATTCAGGAGCAAGGGGATAAAGGTCCCGAAAAGAGAGGCAAAAATCACCACGATAAAGAGCGAAAAACTCACGGTATAGGCCAGTTCCCGGCCCGAATTGCGTATGTTGAACAGAAGGTTGAAGAGCAAAATCAATCCAGCCAGAATGAAGGCCACGATCATGGCGACCCCCAGCTCTTTCAGCAGTTTCCGGCTCATGCTCTGAAAATCATTCACCCCGCTGGCCAGTCCCTGCACCACGATCGACGAAGACTGAACTCCCACATTTCCGGCCATTGCCCCAATAAGTGGGATAAAAAACACCATGCTGGGTATGCGTTCGAGTGATTTTTCGTTGCCCGAAATTACAAAAGCGCCAAGAATGCCCCCCAGCAAACCGATCAACAGCCAGGGCAGCCGGGCGCGGGTAATGCTCATCACGCTGTCGGTAATTTCCACATCGCCGGTGATCCCCGACATCATCTGGTAGTCCTTTTCGGCCTCTTCCCGGATGATATCGACCACATCGTCGATGGTGATCCGCCCCTGCAAACGTCCTTGGGAGTCGACAACCGGCAGGGCAACCAGGTCGTACTTCTCCATTTTTTGGGCTACTTCCTCGCGGGAAGCAGTGGTTTGTATCGAAATAATTTCCCGGTTGAAAATTTTGGAAATAGCGGTATGGGTCGGGTACTGGATGAGTTTTTTCAGCGAGAGTACTCCTTTCAGCACTTCGTCATTGTCGACCACATACACGTAGTATATTTCGTCGATATCTTCGGCCTGGCGGCTGATTTCTTTCAGACAGGTTTGTACGCTCCAGTTTTCGTTAACGCTCACCAGTTCGGCGGCCATGATACCCCCGGCGCTGTCTTCGTCGTAGGCAAGGAGGCTTTTAATCTCATCGGCGTGCTCTTCGTCGTCGATGTACGAAATAACCTCCTCCATCTTTTCTGCCGGCAACTCACCGATCACATCGGCGGCGTCGTCGGTATCCATATACTCGATGTATTGGCGGGCAATCACCTCGGCCGGAATCTCGGACAGGAAACGCTTCCGGTCGTCTTCGGGGATTTCAAGAAGCACGTCGGATGCAAGATCCCCCTCGAGCATGAGATAGAGATATTTGGCTTCGTCTTCAGAAAGAGCTTCCATGATTTCGGCAATATCGGCAGGGTGCAATACCGAAATTTGGTTAAAGATCTCCTCCCCGTTTTCGCTTTCGATTAAATCCCTCAGTTGTTCGAGGTATTCGCGTGTCAGTTCAAACTGCATAACTACTATTTTTGGATGTGGATAATCGCGTTGGTTAACTCAATGAATTCCTGAACCGATAACTGTTCGGGCCGACGCTCTAAATACGGGTGTGAAAACCCGTCATCCTTTATCAATGGTTTTATGCTGTTTCGAATCATTTTTCGGCGCTGGTTGAAGGTTGTTTTGACCACCCGGGTGAAGAGCTTTTCATCGCATGCCAGTTCCCGGGTAGCATTCCTTTTGAGACGGATAACCGCCGATTTCACCTTAGGCGGGGGCGAAAAAACATGTGCGTGCACAGTAAAAAGATAATCGATATCGTACCATGCCTGCATCAAAACACTGGTAATACCGTACGTTTTCGATCCGGCAGGGGAAGCAATCCGTTCCGCCACTTCCTTCTGGAACATCCCCACCACCTCGGGAACCCGGTCCCGGTAATCCAGGATCGCAAATAAAATCTGGGAAGAAATGTTGTACGGAAAATTTCCGATCACACAAAAAGCTTCTTTTCCGAACAGGGTAGCCGGGTCGAAGCGAAGAAAATCACCTTCGATAAGGCGGTCGCCATGATCGGGAAAGCGTTCTTTCAGGTAAGCAACCGACTCGCGGTCAACATCGATGGCCCAGGCTTGCAGGAGGGAATTTTGAAAAAGAAATTGCGTGAGTACCCCCATTCCGGGACCAATCTCCAACACGCGGGAACAATTGGCCGGAAGGCTGTCAACAATTCTACGGGCAACGGAAAGGTCCGTAAGAAAATGCTGACCCAGATTTTTCTTTGCCTTTACAACTACCATAAGGATCGGGATCGCTCATATCTTCTTTATGTTTGCCCATTGTTTTCTTGCGAAACAAAACAATTGTTTATTTTTGTGCTTCGCAAAGTTAATAAAGCATCACTTAAATACTCTGATTTGCGCAAAAAGATTCTCAATATTTTCAAATATGCAGCCTTCACCCTGCTGGGTGTTTTTCTATTCTGGCTGGTATACCGGGGCCAGGATTTCAGCCGGATTTTTCAAACGTTGAAAAATGATGTCGACTACCGTTGGGTCGCCCTATCGTTGTTTCTCGGATTGCTGAGCCACCTCAGCCGAACCCTGCGCTGGAAAATTGCTCTGGAACCCCTGGGGGAAAAGCCCCGGACCATTAACGCCTTCATCGCGGTGATGGCTTCGTACTTCATGAACCTGCTCCTTCCCCGCATGGGAGAATTTGTTCGTTGCGGCTTGCTTTCGAAATACGAAAAAATTTCCTTCTCCCGCTTGTTTGGCACGGTGGTTACCGAACGCATTGTCGACCTCATCATGGTTTTGATCCTCCTGCTTACGGTGTCGATCGTTGAAATGGACAAAGTAGTCGAGTTTGGCCAGCAAAATCCTGCGGTCGTCGGAAACATCCTTTCCATTTTGAAATCACCCATTTTATGGGGTGTTTTGCTGGTAATGATTGTCGGGCTGGCCTGGTACCTGAAACGCTCGAAGAACAAAGAAGGAAAAAACAAACTGGAAACCATGATCCACGATTTTGCCTCGGGGATCCGCTCGGTACTCGCCATGAAACGCTACAAAGCGTACATTGCCCACACGATACTGATCTGGACCCTGTACTTCCTGATGCTCTACGTGGTTTTTTTCAGTCTGGGTTTCACACGGCACCTCTCGCCCTTTGCCGGACTGACGACCTTTGTGATGGGCAGTTTTGGCATGGTGGCCCCGGTACAGGCCGGGATCGGCGCCTGGCATTTCATGGTCGAAAAAGCGTTGAACCTTTACGGAGTGGCCAGCGCAGATGGAAAAATCTTTGCACTGCTGGCCCATACCGCCACCAATGCCATGATCCTGCTGGCCGGTGCCATTTCGATCATTGCATTGCCCTTTGTGAACAAGCATTACCGGGCGAAAACCCATCCCGAATGCGATACTGCCGACTGATTGTTCCTGAATTGTCTTCAACCCATCGATAAAGGAAGTGGATACCGAATTTTTCATTGCGCGCAAGGTCTTTTCGAATAAAGAAAACAAAAAAGGAATCGCCAGCCGGATTGTCTCGATTGCCGTGGCCAGCATTTCCATCAGCCTGGCCGTGATGATCCTTTCCGTATCCGTCCTGATCGGGTTTAAAAAACAGATCCGGGAAAAGGTGATGGGCTTTGGCGCCCACTTTCAGTTGGTTAATTACGATTCGAATTATTCGTTTGAAACTATTCCTGTTGGCATCGATTCGACGTTGATCGAAAAGTGCCTTAGCCTGTCCCGGGTGAAACACGTACAACTTTTTGCCACCAAACCGGGCCTTGTCAAAACCGACAACGACATTCACGGCATTGTTTTGAAGGGCGCCGGAAAAAATTACGACTGGCAGTTTTTTTCCAACAACCTGATCCGGGGAAGAATTCCCGAAACGACAAAGCCCGAACGGAACAACGAAGTACTCCTGTCGGAAAAGATTGCCCGCCTTCTGAAGCTCGATGTGGGCGACCCGCTCTACTGCTATTTTTTTAACGAAGGAGAAAGCGCCCCCCGGAGCAGGAAATTCGATATCACTGGAATATACCAAACCCGGCTCGAGGAATTTGACGAGCTTTTTGTGCTGACCGACCTCCGGCACGTGCAAAGCCTGAATGCCTGGAGCAACAGGGAAGTGAGCGGCTACGAAATCCTGTTGCACGATCCTGCATACATCGACGAGGTTTATCCTTTATTGCGTGCCCTAACACTGAGCGAAGCCAACGAAAACAACATGCTCCGGGCTTACAGCATCGAGGCCAAATACCCGATGCTGTTCGACTGGCTTGATGTGCTGGATATGAACGTTTGGGTTTTGCTCGTTTTGATGCTTGCCGTGGCCGGGATCAACATGGTATCGGGGCTGTTGATCATCATGATCGAACGGGTACGGATGATCGGGATATTGAAAGCCCTGGGCTACCCCGATTTCCGGATACGGAAAATTTTCGTTTACCTGTCGGCCTTCCTTTCGGGAAGGGGCATGGTCCTGGGAAACATTATCGGATTGGCGTTGTGTACCTTACAATACTTCACGGGCATCGTAAAACTCGATCCCGTTTCGTATTATCTCGATGTGGTTCCGGTTTCTTTTCCGGTACTCTATTTTATCCTTCTGAATGGGGCAACCCTGGCCGGCATCCTGCTGATGACCCTGATTCCCTCCCTCTTTGTCCGGAAAATTTCACCCGTCGAAGCCATCCAGGTAGAATAAGAACCTTTGTACGCTTCGTTATGCGAAATCCGGAAATCGACGAAATACAAAGGGCCCTGAACGGGGAATTACCGGGACGGGAAGCCCACTTGCTCATGGTGCCTCCCGGAAGGCCCCTGCTTCTTCCGGAGGAGCGAAAAGAGGATGTGTTGCGGAGCGCAGTGCTGGCCGCACTGATACTTCGTGAAGGATCCCTCCATTTCTGCCTTACCCGCAGGAGTGCAAAACTAAAGCATCATCCGGGCCAGATCAGTTTCCCGGGGGGGCGTATCGACACGGCTGATGACGGCGCCACCGGGGCAGCCTTGCGGGAGCTCCGCGAAGAAACCGGCATCGAAGCCCATAAAGTGGATCTCCTGGGTCGGCTGTCGGAAGTATATGTGCCGGTGAGCAATTTTTGCATTACCCCGCTTGTAGGCTACATTAACGATCCGGATGTGCCGTTTTCGATCAACACCCGGGAAGTGGACGAACTGATTTTTCTCCCGGTTTCGGCTTTTCTTGAGAAGCGAAACCAAATATATCAACCCGTCGAAACCACAACAGGAAGGATAATCGTTCCCGGATACAGGGTTAAGAACTGCTGGATTTGGGGAGCCACGGCGATGATGATTGCGGAATTTAGTTGGCTGCTAAAGCAACATGCTGACCCGGGGGAAGGGTATTCAAATAATGCCCGTACCGATCGATGATTTCGTTTACATAGTTGACGGGTTCGTCGCCCCGGCAATAGCCCCACCGGACCAGGGGATCGGAATAGTAGGCCGGCTGGGATTTATTTTGCATGAAATATGCTACATTGTTGTCCCATAACGAAGGATCGAAGTCGTATTTCATGGCCAGTTTTCGGGCATCCATCACGTGGCCAATACCGGCATTGTACGAGGCCAGTACAAATTTGATCCGCTCGTCGGTATCGGGGACCAACGGCTGAAAGAGTTCATCAATCCAGGTAAGATAGGCAATTCCCCCCCGAATGTTTTCGCGCGGTTCGAGCACATCGTCCACACGGTACAATTCGGCAGTTGCGGGCATGAGCTGCATCAGCCCGGCAGCGCCCATCCAGGAAGAAGCTTCGGGATCGAAACCCGATTCCTGCATCACCATGGAGGCAATCAAACGCCAATCCCAATCGTAGTATGCCGCAACATCCCGGATAACTGCGTCGTAATCGGAAATTCCACCGCCCTGTATGCTGTTGAACCGGTTAATGGCAAAAGAACGCGAAAAATTGTCGGTGAAATATTTGTTGTACAGGGCTTCAAAACGCCCCGATTCCTTGAAGCCCGTAATCCATTCATCCAGAAAATCTTTCCACCGGGTTTCATTTTTGCGGATGCCCCAGGCATATTTCTGGTTAAAACTGACGGGTATCGAAAAATCGAGTCCCGGGAAAAACCGGCGCAGCACACTCCCCGTATGGGCATCGCACACAGTATAATCAATAGCGCCGGTTGCAACCAGGGCAACCAGTTGTTCGGTGCTATGGAGCGAATCGACAACGACATGAATGGGCTCGCCAATTTCATCCGACAAGTTTCGCAATCGCTGCCGGAAAGTCGAATTTCCGGAAATCACAATAGTTTTCTCGCCCAACTCAATATGGTCGGAGATGAAAGTCGATGGCGTTTCTCCCACCGACGATCCCCGGTGATTTTTGGCCCGTTGGACCAAAATTTGTCGTGTCAGCCCCCAGGGTTCGGTAAACTCAATCTGCTCGCTTCGATGGGTCGTGATCACCAGGTTTCTGGCAATAAGGTCGTATTCGCCGTTCAGCAAACCGTCGAATGATTGTTGCAAATTATTGTTTACCTGCAACTTCAATTCCAGTCCGTTGTCGGTGCAAAACTGTTTCAACAGTTCATACTGAAATCCGACCGGATGGCCTTTATACATGAAATAATTCGCTGAATTGTGATCCACCACAACGCTGACTTCTTTATTGGCGAGGATCCGCTCGAATTCATCCCGATTGCTGCCGGGCTGTTCCCGGTTTGCAGAAAAATGGATGAATCGGTAGGAAAACAAAAGGGCACCCAATAAACCCAGGGCAACCATCAACTCTGTAATCAGTATCTTTTTCAAATCTGAGTTTTTCGTGAAACTTCAAAATCCGTATCAAATTTCGGATTCGGTCAAGTGATATCAAAACGGCCTTTCGCTCCGCTTTGTTTCCCTTGTTGATAACTTTCGGGCGGCAAAGAAACCAATTCTACAATGAAAAACAGGAATTCGCCTCCAAAAAAGCCATGGGGTAATCATTTCTTAATCATAGAAGGTCCAGTAGAAACCGAAGCGGAGCGCTGCCCTGTCGAGCGGATAATTCGTTGTACCAAAGAAATTTCCATTGCTGATCCAACTGTTTGCATGCTGGTAGGTAACAAAAGCACTGGTTCGTTTGAGTTTCGCGTTCAGAAAAACATTCACCCAGGGAAATCCCCCGGCCATCCGTTCATTTTGAAGATAAAAAGTCGTGGTTGACGGTTGATAACTTTCCGCCAGAAAGGGCGTATGGTAATATATTTCAGCGCCTAACTGATACTTCATTACCTTGAACAGGACACCCGAAAACGACACCGAAGAATAAGCACTGAAGAGGGGCAAATGCAAAACGGCCGGATCGGACACCTGCTGGAGCACCGCTTTGTTCGACCAGCAGAAAGGACCCAGTACAAAGTCTTTGTCCAGCCATATACTGTACACCAAAAATTCCCGATCGTACTGGGCCGGAAGCGCTTGCTCGTCCATATACAAATAATTGCTGATAAGAGCGTAATTCATGCCTCCCCGCAAATGAAAACGCGGATAATCGATGTTCCCCCGAAGCACAATTTCATGTTGCTTTTTGAACGTGTTTTCCCATTTGAAATGGTTGTCGTGCCAGTGTTCCAAAAAAATATCGGCTTTTTGGTCCTGGTACCAGCCTTCGGCAAAAAGCAGGATCGTATCCTGAAAAACACGGAGGGGTTTGCCCATGCTGCCCTTTACCAGGGCGTCGCCCAGGTTCCGGCCCAAGACGGCAATACGGGCCAGGGCTTCCCAGTTCCAGAAACGCCCCTCGTGCCGGTAAAGCGAACCGCCCAAATACAAATTGGCATAATTGTATTTTGAAAGACCGTAACGCACGGGATGGCTTGCCTCAACGATTTCATTTTCGAGAAAAACCATTTTCCCAAACGTGAATTTCCGGTCGGGATTTTCCAGGGCGTTCAGCTGGACCCTTTGTACCAGCCTGCCAAAAAGCGCCGAGTCGATCCGGTTGCCTATATTGAAATACGTGGTATCGAAAAACTGTTGATCGACGGATTTTTCAATAAATTGCCGGTTAAAGTGACTGTACTCAACCGAATACCGGACACTAAAAGCGGGTTTAAATACCCTTCCCACAAGCGAGTCACCCGATAGTACCGGAGAGAAACTGCCCAACCGGTATTCGTGCGACGTGAAAACCGAAATGTTTTTAATGGAAGTCTCGATGGGATTGCTGAGCCGGACAGAAATCTGGCCCGATTCCCGCCGCATATTCACCAGGGAATCGACTATTCCTCCGTTTTCGTTGACCCGGTTCGTTCCCGTCACAAAACTGAAATAGCCGCTGTAGCGTTCCGTATTGCGGGAAAAAAACAGGTTCAGGTCTTCGTGCAGCGCTTCCTGATAGTTATACGGCCCCTTGTTTTTCAGGGCATTGTACCGAAAGCCAAAGTTGGTCAGCGAGTCGATGTTTTGGGTGTAAAAGGCCGTGAACAACTGTTCGTACTGGTTTCCCTGGATGTATTTCAGACTCGAATAAGGAGTTGTCGTGTTGTAATAGCGAACCGCATCCTGGTTCAGGTAAAAAGACGAGAAAGAGCGCAAAAAATAAAAAGCCGTAGCCTCTTCGCGATCAAAAAAAAGATTTGAGCGATAAGGCGATCCGGTATACCCCAGATAGGAATTGGAAATGCTCTTTTTGTAGATGGGGTTATAAATATGAAAATTCAGGGTGCTGGTATCGTGTTCTACCGGGGTTTCGGTCATCAGCGGCCCGCTAAGCACCCAGGAGCGAAGCCGTGACGGGATGACTGTTTTCGGCTGCGAACTTGTTTTGTGCTCCATTTCCGGGTCTCCATCTCCTGCCCCTCCCCCTCTCTTGGCGGGCAATTCAGGCTGCGCCCCGGCAAAAAGGGGAAAAACCAGAAGGAGGAGCAAAAAACGATTAATTCTCATACGGTACAAAGATAGAATTATGTTGGCAAAACCGGTTGCCCGATATGAAGTACCGGATGAAAAACGGAGCATCGCCCTGTTTTATTGACTAATTCGAAAAAAAATATACCGAAGCTACAGGACTACCAGCTTCCCCCGGCTCCGCCACCGCCAAAACTACCGCCCCCAAAGCCGCCAAAACTTCCAAAACTGCTCCCTCCGCCAAACGATCCGGAGCCGCTGCTGAAGTTATTGAAATGTCCCGAATGGTTTTTGTTGGCGCTACCCAACAGCCCCATAGCAATCCAGAAAGGCAGGCTGCTCTTGTTCCCGGCAGCATAGAAACTGCGCCGGCGGCCAAACAACATCGGCACCACCACGAACAGCAAAAGAAAAATCAGAAAGGGGCTAAATCCGCCTCCTTCGGCCTTTTTGGCATACTGCTGGTAATTGTATTCCCCTTTGGTGAGTTCGATCAAAACCTGAGTGGCCCGATCGACTCCCCCGAACATATCGTTGACTTTAAAACGGGGAATCATTTCCTTTTCCACAATCTGTTTGGCCGTAATATCGGGGACCACCCCCTCGAGACCATAACCAACCGCAATAAATACTTCTCCGTTGCTGTTGGCTGTTTTGGGCTTGAGCAACACCAGAATTCCATTGTTAAACTTCTCGCTCCCAATACCCCAGGCTTCGCCCAGGCGATAGGCATAGTCGGCCTTATCGTAGCCCTGCAGATCGCCCACGGTCACTATAGCGATCTGTGTGGAGGTTGCAGCAAAGAAATCGACAAGCCGGGATTCCAGCTGGGCTCGCTCTGCCGAGGTGAACACGTTGGCAAAATCGGTCACCAGGGTAGGCGGTTCGGGACGTGCCGGGAGGTCGGAAGCGAACGAAGCAAATCCGAACAATGTGGTTAAAACCGTTAATACTAAATTCTTCATACGCTTTTTATTGTCCATACGATATTTCGTCCGATAGTTCATTCACATCGTCGCGTTGATGTGGAAAATGTTCCTTCAATTGCAGGCCGGCCTGGATTATTCCCACGCTCAGTCCCTGCGCGATTTTCCCTTCCTGGAAAAAACCCAGCATCAGTTCTTTGGTGGTATCCCAAAACCCGGGAGGCACTTTGGCGTTGATGCCCAAGTCGCCCAGAACGGCAAATTTCTTGTCTTCGAGGGCCAGATAAAAAAGAACCCCGTTTCGTTGCCCGGTCTTGTGCATCTTCAACTCGGAAAACCAATAGGCAGCCCGGTCGAGTTCGTTTTCGGGGCAGCGGTTCTCGATGTGGACCCGCACTTCGCCCGAAGTATTCAACTCGGCGGTTTGAATCGCCTTTTCGATTTCCTTCTTTTCTTCTTTCGTAAAAAAAACGGCAGGATTTCCCATGTCATACTACTTTAAAATTCAACCACCGGGGCTTTTTCTGCGCCTTGCTGTGCTTCGAAATAGGCTTTCTTCTCAAAGTTAAAAATCATGGCCCAGATGTTTTGCGGGAATTTCCGGATGTAGGTATTGAATCCCTGTGCCGATTCGTTGAATTTCATCCGTTCGACCGTAATCCGATTTTCGGTGCCTTCCAATTGTGCCTGCAGATTCATGAAATTTTCATTGGCTTTCAGGTTCGGGTACTGCTCAACAACAACCATAAGGCGACTGAGCGCCGATGACAGCTCCGATTGGGCTGCCTGGAATTTTTGCAGGGAGGCGGCATCCATTTTCGACGGATCAACGGTGACCGATGTTGCTTTTGCACGTGCATTGATGACCCCTTCGAGGGTTTCGCGTTCGTGTTCGGCATAGCCTTTCACCGTGTTCACCAGGTTGGGGATCAGGTCGGCACGGCGCTGGTATACGTTTTCAACCTGCGACCACTGGGCGCTTACGCCTTCTTCCATCGCAACCATGGTGTTGTATGATTTTTTCACACTTCCTGCGCCAATCAATACGATCAGGGCAATAACGATCAAAACAATTACGGACTTTTTCATTTTCTTTTCTGTTTCATTTTTTAACAAAAGTACAAGGATGCACGAATATATCGTGCCTTTATCGATGAATGCTCTTTTTTTACCGATAAGTACGAAACCGAAGCGATCAAAAAGCAAACCAAGTCTGTTTGGCTGACAGGATGGCATGAAGGATGTATGAATAAACCTCCCCGGTTCCGCTCCCCGGGAATGATCAATTGTGTCGCACCGCGTTTCAACCCGGGTGACCCGGGACGGGTCAAATGTCGGTAGCCCCGGGTGAAATGAAATGGAACCCGGGGCAATGCGCGAACGACAAAACGACCGGCCGCGGTAACGCCTGCAAAAAAGGTTGCATTCGGTATGGCCGGAAGGCAGAAGCCCTGTCAGGGGTAGAATGTTCGGTTGCCCGGGTATGCTTACAACGCGCTGCTGTTCCGTTCGATACAAAATTCTGCCGCTGAACCGGCCGGGTAGATCGAACGGTTCTCCTGTGCGCGTTCTCTTTACCCCGGGTTCCACTGCGTTCCACCCGGGGTTATTAAGCGTAAGCCCCTTCTGGGCTTTATGGGCAACCCGGATTCTAGCTATCAAAAGTACATGCAATGCATAGCTAGGCAACCCTGGCGGGCAGGCAAACTGTTTTCTCACCAATTGTTTCCCGAACAATAGTTGATATTTATGTTCATTCCGTGGTAACCTTTTCCGGTTTTTGGGAATAAACCATAAAACGGATCGAAAGGAAGCTCGCTTATACCGTATTTCATAAATTTTATTAAAAAGAAAAAGCGCATAAAATTTTGTTCGTATCGTTTTTTTTTTTTTAGCTTTGACGAATTCTGTCCAAACAAAACATG
>DAIMEA010000047.1:0-14030 GCA_036725585.1 Prolixibacteraceae bacterium
AAGCCAAAACATGGCGGATAAAAGAAGGACGGACGGAAGTGCCCCTGAACCTTGATGCCAACGGCTCGGTGTTTGTCGTTTTTGAAAGAACGGTCCATGAAACGGAGGCAAACGAAGGACCCAACCGGATCGAAACACAAACCGTACAAATCCTCGATCCGCATTGGACGCTATCCTTTGATCCGGAATGGGGTGGCCCCGGAGAATCCATTGAAATCGATTCGCTGAAAAGCTGGTCGTCTTTTACCGATTTCGGCATTCGGCATTATTCCGGTACTGCGCGTTACACCAAAACAATACAATGGAAGGAGGCTATTAGCCAACGGATTTGGCTTGACCTGGGAAGCGTGCATAACCTTGCAGAAGTGACCGTGAACGGGAAAGTCTGCGGTATCGTCTGGACCCACCCGTACCGGGTTGAGATAACAACGGCCCTGCAAAAAGGCGAAAACATCCTGGAAATTGGCGTGACCAATACCTGGGCCAACCGCCTGATCGGTGACCACCCGTTACGTAAGGAAGAACGCCTAACCTGGACCACAGCGCCTTATGTGCTTGAGGGGAAACCCTTGCTGCCCGCCGGTTTGCTGGGAGAAGTAACGATAGATTCGGGAAAATGACTTTGCCCTGTTCCGGCTATTTATTCTGAGAATTTGCAAAGGAACAGACTGCCTAGTCTTGTTTATTTAAAAAAATAGGGCGAAATTTAAATTAAAATTTTCTTATTTAAAAATATGGCAATAAATTTAAATAAGGTTTATCTTTGATTAAAAAATTGAAGATTTATAGCCATGAATAGCTTTCAATCCGGCAAATACATTAGTCAAGGTTCTTTTAAAAGCTTTGAACCTGAATTATTAAACAGACTCTGGAAGGTTCATGACATGGAGCTTTTACAATTACTTAGCAAGGCCGACAGACAGATAGGCCGCTTAGATATGTATTCGGAATATATTCCTGATATTGACTTATACATTGCCATGCATGTCGTAAAAGAAGCAACCTTATCGAGCAGAATTGAGGGAACACAAACAAAAATTGAGGAAGCATTATTAGAAAGGGAAGATATTTCGAATGAAAAAAGGGATGATTGGGAAGAAGTGCAGAATTACATTGCCGCATTAAATCAAGCAGTTGATCCTTTAAAGGATCTTCCTTTTTCTTCTCGTTTAATCAAACAAACCCACAAAACGCTATTATCAGGGGTTCGGGGAGAACACAAATTGCCCGGTGAATTCAGAAAAAGTCAGAATTGGATTGGCGGAGCATCGATTTCAGATGCAAAATTTATTCCTCCAAACTACTCCTCTATCCCTGAATTAATGAGCGATCTGGAGAAATTTGCCCATAATGATGATATCCTTCTTCCTGAACTCATAAAAATTGCTTTAATTCACTATCAGTTTGAAACCATCCATCCTTTTCTGGATGGAAATGGAAGAGTTGGCCGCTTACTTATTCCCCTCTATCTGGTTGAAAAAGGGATTTTGAAACGACCGGTGCTTTATCTTTCCGATTTTTTTGAACGGAACCGTATACTCTATTACGATAATTTGATGTGGGTTCGCGAAAAAAACGATCTAAGCCAATGGATCAAATTTTTTCTGGTCGGAATGATCGAAACAGCCCAAAAAGGGATCGAAACGTTTGATCAGATACTGAAGTTAAAACGGGAAATTGAAAATCGACTGCAAAATTTAGGGAGCCGCTCTCCATCAGCGTTGAAAGTTATGGAATATTTGTATCGAAAACCTGTCATTACTGCTTCGAAAGTGATCGAAATTACAAAATTATCAGCCCCAACTGCCTATAAGCTTATTTCTGAAATGGAACAGTTCGTGATTCTGAAAGAAGTTACGGGTGGAAAAAGGAAAAAGATGTTCGTATTTGAACAATACCTCAGACTATTTTAATTATCACGAAGTACCATGAATGGAAATAAACCGCTACACAGTCAAAACAGAAATAACTGAACATGAAGTGCGTAACCTGTATCCTGCTCCTGCTCCTGCTCCTGAGCTGTCTCTGGGCCCGGTCTCAATCGGCTCCCGACAACCCGGTTTGGACGGATCAAAGCAAAAACGCTTCCGAATCGATGCCCTGCGGCGGGCACGACATCGGGCTGAACGTGTGGGTCGAAAACGGAGACCTGTTGTTCTATATGCAACAAAGTGGCGCTTTCGATGAATACAATACCTTTCTTAAAGCCGGGCGGATCCGGATTCAGCTTCACCCTAACCCCTTCGGAGGAGAAGGGTTTTACCAGGAACTGCAAACCGAAAACGGTTCTGTCCGGATCCAGGGGGAGAATGACGGTTTGCGTGCCGATATCGCCATCTGGGTCGATGTATTTCATCCGGTCATCCACGTCGAAACAGAAAGCAACCGGGCGGTCGAAGTAAAAGCCAGCTACGAAAGCTGGCGTTATGAAGACCGGGACCTGCAAAAAGGGGAAAGCTTTCAGAACAGCTTCAAATGGGCTCCCCCGCCGGGGCTCCAAATGAAGAAAGACCGAATCGCCTTCGAGGGACCTGCCGTCGTTTTTTACCACCGGAACGAAGGGGAAACCATCTTCGATGCAACCGTCGCCCAGCAAAAACTTGATTCTGTTAAGGATCAACTTTTCAATCCGTTGGAAAACCTCTCCTCGGGCGGGTGTATGTATGGCGAAGGATTCATCCCAAATGGCAATACAAACGGTACGTATTGCAACACCAACTATAAGGGGTGGCAACTGACCAGCGACAAACCCCGGAGGAAACACGAAATCCGGGTTGCCCTTCATACGGCACAGACAGCTACTTTCGAAGAATGGACCAGCGGCTTGAACAAACTTGTTGCCCAAACCCGGAGAACCGCGAAGGAAGATAAAAAAGCAAGCCGTCAATGGTGGACTGATTTTTGGAATCGAAGCTTTATTCACATCGAAACACCCAACAACGACACTACGAAAACAGAGCAGCTTGCCCGGAATTGCCGGCTTTTCCGCTACATGCTGGGTTGTAATGCCTTTGGCGACTATCCCACCAAATTCAACGGTGGGCTTTTTACCGTCGATCCCGTATTCACCCATCCCGACCGTCCTTTTACCCCCGATTTCCGCAACTGGGGCGGAGGAACCTTTACAGCCCAGAACCAACGCCTTGTGTACTGGCCTCTGTTGAAAAGCGGCGACTTCGACCTGGTGAAGCCCCAGCTTGATTTTTATGTCCTGTTACTGAATAATGCCGAATGGCGCAGTCGGATCTACTGGAACCATCCGGGTGCCTGTTTCACCGAGCAGATCGAAAACTTCGGCCTGCCCAACCCAAGCGAATATGGCTGGAAACGACCCGACAACTACGATGCCGGGATGGAGTACAATGCCTGGCTCGAATACCAATGGGACACGGCTCTGGAATTTTGTGCCATGGCTTTGCACCTGTATGAATATACCACGATAGATATCACCGGGTATATCCCATTAATCGAAAGCTGTCTGACCTTTTTCGACGAGCATTATCAATACCTGGCCAAAAACCGCGGTAGCAAAACCTTCGACGCCAACGGGCACCTGGTCATCTACCCGGGTTCGGCCTGCGAAACGTATAAAATGTCCACCAATGCAATCAGTACCCTCTCCGCGCTGAAAGAGGTGACCCGGGGCCTGCTCCGCATGCCCGATCCTTATCTGAAGCCTTCTCAACGGGATCATTGGAAGGCATTTCTGAAAAGGCTACCGCCCCTGCCCCTTCGCGAAATCGACGGACACAGAACCCTTGCACCGGCCGCGCTTTGGGAACGGGTAAACAACACCGAAGTGCCACAGTTGTACCCGGTTTTCCCCTGGGGTATATTCGGCGTGGGGAAACCCGGCCTCGACCTGGCCCTCAACACCTGGGTCTACGATCCCGATGCCTTGAAATTCAGGGGTGTCGAAGGATGGAAACAGGATGCCATCTGGGCGGCCCGTCTGGGTTTAACCGGCGAAGCAGCCTCGCTCATACAGCAAAAACTGGGCGACGCCCCCACACGTTTCCCAGCTTTCTGGGGACCCGGCTTCGACTGGACTCCCGACCACAACCACGGGGGCTCGGGCATGATCGCCCTGCAGGAAATGCTGCTTCAAACATCCGGCGATTCCATTCTTCTTTTTCCGGCCTGGCCAAACGAATGGGACGTACATTTTCGCTTGCATGCTCCCCAGAACACCCTGGTGGAAGCCAAACTTGAAATGGGGAAGCTCGTCCTGCTGAATGTTGAACCCGAAGAACGGAAGAAGGATGTGATCGTTTGGAAAATGAATTCACCACAATAGGCACAATAGTACAATAGAATCTAATGTGCCCTATTGTGCCTATTGTGGTAAAAACTGTTTTTTATGAGAAGTACTATTATCGAAATCGCACTATTCCTGCTGCTCCTGAACATGGCCTCCTGTTCCTCATCGCGCATTGAGGTGCTGAGTACAACCTGTAATTACAAAACCGAATCCGTAGGCGTTGATCCTTCAATCTTTCACCTCGGATGGAAACTCCGGTCCGATGCCCGGAACACGGTGCAAATCGCCTATCAGCTTGTATTGGCCGAAAATACGGATCAGCTAAATTCCGGGAACTTCCTTTGGAATTCAGGGAAAACAGAATCGAGTAACAGCATCCGTGTACCGTATTCGGGCAAAAAACTGGAATCAGGGAAAACATACTGTTGGAAAGTAAAGGTTTGGGACAACCACGGGAACGAATCGAAGTGGAGCTGGCCGGCATATTTTACCACCGGATTGTTTTCGGGCGACGACTGGGGAAGGGCGCAATGGATCGCGCTTGATTCGCTCGGGCAGGACAAGCGTATTGTGCCCGGAATTCACCTTCCCGGAAAAGACTGGAGCAGGAAAGCCGTTAACAACCACAAACTCCCGATCTTCCGCAAAGAGTTTGACGTAAAGACCGGTTTGGAAAAAGCGCTGGTTTTCGTCTGTGGCCTGGGGCAGTACGAATTATCCCTCAACGGCCGGAAAGTGGGGAACTGTTTTTTATCACCCGGATGGACGCACTATGATGCCTATGCTTTGTACAACACCTATGATGTGACCCAACAGCTGACATCCGGGGCCAACGCTCTGGGCCTGATGCTGGGCAATGGCTTTTTCATCATTCCCAACGAACGCTACCGGAAAGTGATGACGGCTTACGGGAATCCGATGCTCATTCTGAAGCTTCAGTTAGAATATGCCGATGGTACGGTTGAAAACCTTGTTACCGACCCAACCTGGAAGGTATGCCCGGGTCCGCTTACCTTCAGCAGTATTTTTGGCGGAGAAACATACGATGCCAACCGGGAACAAACCGGCTGGGACCTTCCCGGTTTCGACGATTCGGAATGGGCTGAGGCGATACCGGTTCCTCCTGTACCAAAAGAACTTCGCCCGGAAACCGACTACCCGGTTACGATACGGGAGTCGCTCAATGTCCGGGAAATAGTTCCCATCGACGCTTCAAAGGGTTTTTACCTTTACGATTTTGCTCAAAACGCGTCGGGGATCATTTCCATTAAAATAAAAGGGAACAAGGGCGACACCGTTAATTTCTATCCGGCTGAACTAAAAAAGGACGATAACCGGGCTGAACAAAAAGCGACCGGTTCGCCTTACTATTTCACCTATATTCTGAAAGGGGAAGGAGTGGAAAGCTGGACACCGAAGTTTTCCTATTACGGCTTCCGATATGTCGAAGTGCGGGGAGCCCATCCCGAAAGCTACACGGGAAACTCTTCTTTACCCCGAATTTTGGATATGAAGCTGGAGCACATCAGCAACTCGAGCCCGCGCATCGGGCATTTCAAAACTTCATATCAATTGTTCAATCGCATCGACACGCTGATCGACTGGGCCATCCGCAGCAATTACGTTAGCCTGCTCACCGATTGCCCCCATCGGGAAAAGCTGGGCTGGCTCGAACAGGTGTACCTGATGGGCGGAAGCGTTCACTACAACTACGATGTGTACCACACCCTCTGCAAACAAATCGACGATATGATTGCCGCCCAGACACCCGATGGACTGGTGCCCGATATTGCTCCCGAATACACCGTTTTCTGGGAATGGTTTCGCGACTCGCCGGAATGGGGAAGCGCCTGTATCCAGGTCCCGTATCTTGTTTACAAATGGTATGGCGATACGGATATCCTCGAACGCTCATGGAACATGATGGAGCGTTATGCCTGCTATTTGCGCGACACTTCGGTGAACCACATCGTGGATCATGGACTGGGCGACTGGTTCGACCTGGGTCCCGAACGTCCGGGAATTGCCCAGCTAACACCCCGATCGCTCACCGGCACAGCCCTTTACTACTCCGATGTAAAATTGCTCTCCGAAATGGCTGCCATCCTGGGTAAGACCGGGGAACAAAGAATGTACGAAGTGTGGGCCGGGGAAATAAAGGAAGCCTTCAACCGTACCTTTCTCGATCCGGAAACCAAAGTTTATTCCACCGGGAGCCAAACGGCCATTTCGATGCCACTTGTATTGGGACTGGTCGATGAGGAAGACAAAACGACTGTTTTCCAAACGCTGGTCGAATCGATCGAAAAAGACAATAAAGCGCTGACTGCCGGCGATATCGGATTTCATTACCTGGTTAAAGCCCTGCAGGAAAACGGGGGCGCACAGCTCCTGTACGAAATGAATGCCCGCGACGATGTTCCCGGATACGGTTACCAGTTGAAAAAAGGAGCTACGGCACTGACCGAATCGTGGCAGGCAATGCCTATTGTTTCAAACAACCACCTGATGCTGGGGCACCTCATGGAATGGTTTTACAGTGGACTGGGTGGAATCGGACAAACCGATCGCTCGATTGGCTTTCGGGAAATCCGTATCGCCCCGCAAATGGTCGGCGACATTCAGCAAACATCAACAAGTTTTGAAACGCCCTACGGAATGGTGAAATGCGAATGGAAAAAGTATGAAAAAGGTTTAAAAATGGTTGTGGAAATTCCTGTAAACACTTCCGCGCTGGTGGAAATTCCCGTCAATGAAGGACAAACCATTACGGAAGGAGGAAGACAGCTATGTAAGGGGAACAACATGACAATAACTGAAACCAAGGAAGGGATCCGGATCGTTCGGGCGGGTTCCGGCACCTATACATTCCGGATAGAATAATTCAGAAATCTCTTACACGAAGGCGAACAGAAATCTGCTTTCTTTTTTTCGTATCAATTTTTACTGTCTGAATAATGTATGTATTCAATTCGTTCCTGCTATTCGTTTACGGGATTCTTTCCACATTAAGGCTTTTAGATTATATTGTTTCTTGGCAGCAGAATCCAAAATAATATTGCAGATTGCATGTTGAATAACAACAGGAAAATCTGATTTTTTATATTTTTACCGTTGAATTTAAAACCCCAAACTATGGAACTGTTCCAAGTCTTCTATCGCCAGGGAATGCCTTCATCCAGCAACCGGCGCAATCGAAATGAATTATTTGTGTTCATAAATGAAACCTCGCCCAAAGCGTTTCTAACGCTAATCTCCAGAGCCTTCTACTGCAAAACAAAAAGGGAAGGTCTACCAAATTGTATATGTGAAGAAAGAAGGTAAATGGTCTGAAAATGCGATGATTCTGCCATTATGGAAAATATAATTCATTCTGCCATATGAAACCCCTATTTCGAAATAAATATCGGACACAATCACACCGCATGCCCCGGTGGGATTATTCTGGTAATGGATATTATTTTATTACCCTCGTTACCCATAACAGGGTATGCAATCTGGGAATCATTGTTGAAAAAAAATATCGTATTTCAATGCAATTATCCGATTATGGCCATATTGTAAAAAACGAATGGTTAAAATCATTTGAATTGCGAAATGAATTATTCCTGGATGAATACATAATCATGCCCAATCATTTACACGCCATTGTTGTTTTGAACGATACAGGGGAAAAATCATCCTGTTGTATGAATAATGCGAATGATATGAATGATTTGAACAAAACGGACGTAACGGACGTAACGCACATGATGGACGTGATGGACGTAACGCACGTAACGCACGTAACGCACGTAACGCACGTAACGAACGTAACGAACGTAGAGACGCACGGCCGTGCGTCTCTACAATCCACCAAAAAACCCACCGAACGCACATTAATACGCAAACCAAAATCCATTTCATCATTCATTGCCGGATTCAAATCGGCAACAAATTCAAAAATTGATGATTATATCGATGAACATCACCTGAATATTCCCAAATTCAATAAAAACAATCCGTTTTTTCAATCCAATTACCACGACCATATAATCCGAAACGATACAGAATATCAACGGATTAAAAAATACATTGTAAATAATCCGTTTAAATGGAACCAGGATAATTTTTATTCATCAAATCGTCATTAACCAGGGTTATGCGCATTACCGAATCATTCTGTATCAAACGGGCAGAATTTTTTAGAGGAAACCCGTTCCAATAATCGAATCGTTCACCGAATTAATTTAGTGCATGCATGAACCGGAAAAATGGGAAAATGATTGATGGAATCAGATGGTTTACAAAAAACATCCTATTTTTATCTCTTCAAACAAAGGAAAAATTACATGAAACACTATTCAGGTACATTCTTTTTAATCCTGATGCTCTTGAAGTTTCCTTCGTTGGCCGTTATCCAGCTTCCCGCGCTTGTGTCTGATCACATGGTCTTGCAGCAAAAAAGTACGGTTAACATTTGGGGGAAAGCAAGGCCCGGCGAAACAATCGAAGTTACGGCATCGTGGAACGACATTCGGTATCAAACCACGGCAAATCCGGACAGCACCTGGCTCATTCCCCTTCAAACAAGCGAAGCAGGCGGTCCTTTCACCCTGCAAATCAAGGGCGAAAATACGATCACCCTGTCCGACATCCTGCTGGGTGAGGTCTGGCTCTGTTCCGGCCAATCGAATATGGAAAAGCCTGTTGGGATTCAGCCCGGACAAAAACCTGTTTTTAATTATGAAGAGGAAATTGCCCATGCGAATTACCCGTTCCTAAGGTTCTTTCATGTGCCCCGGAAAATGGTTCCCGATGTTCAAACCGATGTTGAAAGCACATGGCAAAGATGCACCCCCCAATCGATCGACAGTCTTAAATTTTCGGCAGCGGGTTATTTCTTCGGGCGACGGCTGCATCAGGCGCTAGATGTTCCCATCGGTCTGTTGGATGCCACCTGGGGCGGCACCCGTATCGAAGCGTGGACCTCGGTAGAAGGATTTAAAAAAGTACCTTCACTCGATACGATCAACCGCATGCTCGAAAGCGGCAATCTTTCGGTTGAGAAACATGCCCCGACCCTTTTGTACAACGGGATGATTGCACCCTTAACCCACTTTTCCATCAAAGGGTGCATCTGGTACCAGGGCGAATCGAACCTGATGGACGTAAACAACGGCCTGGCCTACGAAGACAGGATGAAAGCACTGATTTATGGCTGGCGTGAAACATGGCAAAACGAGAAGCTGCCGTTTTACTACGTACAAATCGCCCCGTACCGCTACTTCGGCGATCGCCCCGACCGGGTTCAATCGGCCGATGAACTACCCCTGATCTGGGAGGCACAGACCCGGAGCCTTGCCATTCCCCATACCGGAATGATCGTAATTACCGACCTGGTAGACGATCTGAGCGATATCCATCCCCGGAACAAGCAAGATGTGGGTCTCCGACTGGCCAACCTGGCCCTGAACAAAACCTACGGAAAAAAGGACATCGTTTGCCAAGGCCCCCTGTTTCGAAGCATGGAGATCCGGAAAAATAAAGCCATCCTTGCTTTCGATTCTGTCGACAAAGGATTGCGGGCAAAAGCGGGTAAGCAACTTACTTTCTTCACCATCGCAGGTGAAGACCGGATCTTTGTTCCGGCCCGTGCCTACATCAGGAACAACCGGGTGGTTGTTTGGAACAGGGAGGTGAAAAAACCGGTTGCCGTCCGTTTCGCCTGGGACGAGGAAGCACAGCCCAACCTGTTCAATGCAGCAGGCCTGCCGGCCGTTCCCTTTCGGACCGACTCATGGTAAATTTTACAATAGAATTGAACGAATAGTACAAAACCAAATAGATTAGGAAAATGATCAAAAAAGCCAGGAGCATCGCTCCGACAATACTGTTAACTTTCATATTTTTTCTGTCGGCAAAGGCGGAAGAAGATCCCATTCGACAGAAATATAATTTCAACTCCGATTGGAAATTGTACGTAGGAAATCCCGGCGAGGCAGCACAACCCGATTTCGATGATTCGTCGTGGAAACCGGTTACCTTACCCTATGCATGGAACCAGGAAGAAGCATTTTCAAAGGATATTGCCGACTTGTCGACAGGTGTTGCCTGGTATCGAAAAACCTTCGTTCTCCCGAAAAATTCCGTTGGATCAAAAATCTTCATTGAATTTGAAGGAATCCGACAGGCAGGCGAGTTTTTTGTCAATGGCAAAAAAGCGGGCATTCATGAGAATGGTGTTATGGCTGTAGGTTTCGACATAACATCCATGTTGAAACCGTTCCCCGAAAAAAATGTGATCGCCGTTAAAACCGACAACGACTGGGAATACAAAGAAAGATTTTACAACCAAAAGTATCAGTGGTCCGACCGGAATTTCAATGCCAATTACGGGGGCATTCCCAAAAATGTGTACCTCCACATTACCGGAAAAATTTACCAAACATTGCCCCTGTATTCCTGTCTGGGGACGAAAGGTGTTTATGTTTATGCCAGCGACTTCAACATTCCGGAAAAGAAAGCCCGGATTCACGTCGAAGCACAACTGAAGAATGAAACAGACCAAGCAGTAGAGGCCAAATTGAGGATCATCGTCGAAAATCCGAACGGCCGGCAGCTTGCTTCTTTCGACGGTATTCCCGGAATTATCGCCGCAAACGGCATTTCGGAGCTGGAAGCCAGCAGGGAAATGGACGGCCTCGAATTCTGGAGCTGGGGGTATGGATATCTGTACAGGATCATTTCCCAGGTATGGGTCGACAGTACGATAGTTGACGAAATGCCCATAATAACCGGTTTCCGGAAAACACAATTCAAAAATGGCATGATTTACCTGAACGACCGGGTGATTATGATGAAAGGATATGCTCAGCGTACCAGCAACGAATGGCCGGCTGTGGGCATGTCGGTTCCTCCCTGGCTAAGCGATTACAGCAACCAACTCATGATCGAAAGCAATGGTAACCTGGTTCGTTGGATGCATGTCACCCCCTGGAAACAGGACGTAGAATCGTGCGACCGGGTAGGATTGATCCAGGTTATGCCTGCCGGCGACTCTGAAAAGGATGCAAAAGGACGACAATGGGAACAGCGAAAAGAACTAATGCTCGATGCCATTATTTATAACCGAAACAATCCCAGCATTCTTTTTTACGAAGGAGGAAACGAAAACATCAGCGAGAACCACATGGCCGAACTGAAAGCCATCAGGGATATCTGCGATCCACATGGGGGCCGGGCTATTGGCAGTCGGGAAATGCTCGACAGCAAAATTGCTGAATACGGAGGAGAAATGCTCTACATCAACAAAAGCGCAGGGAAACCCTTGTTTGCCACCGAATATTCTCGCGACGAAGGGCTCCGAAAATACTGGGACGAATATACTTTCCCTTTTCATGAAGACGGAGCAGGCCCCTTATACAAAGGCGCCGATGCCAGTGAATACAACCGGAACCAGGATTCGCACGCCCTAGAAAACATCATCCGTTGGTACGATTACTACCGGGAACGCCCCGGAACGGGCATCCGGGTTAGCAGCGGTGGTGCCAATATCATTTTTTCCGACACCAATACCCACCACCGGGGTGAAGAAAACTACCGGCGGAGCGGCGAAACCGATGCCATGCGCATACCAAAAGACAATTTTTGGGCCCACTGGGTTATGTGGGCCGGATGGGTTGATCCCGAAAAATATCATACCCACATTATGGGCCATTGGAATTATCCAAAGGGGACAACAAAAAACGTGTATGTTGTTTCGTCGGCCCACAGGGTGGAACTTTTCCTTAACGATCGTTCTCTGGGCATGGGTGAACAATCGTATCGTTATCTCTTTACCTTTAAAGACATAAGCTTCAAATCGGGTATTCTGAAAGCCATCGGATACGACAAGGAAGGGACGAAAATCAGCGAGGCAGTTAAAACCACTTCGGGAAAACCTCATTCCCTTCGACTCACACGAATCGAATCGCCGGTGCCGTTTAAAGCCGACGGTGCCGATATGGCTTTGTTCGAAGTTGAAGTTGTTGACAAAAAGGGGCAAAGATGCCCAACCGCTTTTCATACAGTCCGTTTTAACCTGAAAGGACCGGCAAAATGGCTGGGCGGAATTGCCCAGGGACCCGGGAATTGTGTGGGTTCAAAGGATCTACCGGTTGAATGCGGCGTTAACCGGATTCTGATTGGTTCAACCTTACAGCCCGGAAGTATCGCCCTCGAAGCAACAGCCGCCGGTTTAAAGCCGGCTTTTATAAATTGTGAAACCATTCCATTCACCGCTCAGAACGGACTTTCCACGCAATTACCCTACAACGGCCTACCATTGAATTTGAGCAAAGGACCCACACCCTCGTCGCCTTCGTTTTTCCCTTCCCGAAAAGCCGTTTTGCCTGAAAGCGTTACAGCAGGCGCTAATGCTAACCTGGCAGCCAACACATTCGACGACAATGAAATGACCGAATGGAACAACGGAAATGATCTGCAAAACGGATGGATAAGCTACCAACTGGAACGAACAGCCACCCTTAGCGAAGTAACACTAAAGTTGGGAGGATGGCGGAGCCGGAGCTATCCCATCACGATTCTGGTGAACGATTCCATCGCTTATTCCGGTGAAACACCCCGGAGCCTGGGCTACATAAGCTGCCCGCTCACACCTATTGAAGGCAACCGGATTACGATTCAGCTCACAGGCGCCAACCGCTTTTCCGATGCATTCAACCTCGTGGAAGTAACCGGAGAGAAAGACGTGGAAACCGTCAACGACCAAATGAAAACCCAATCCGGAAACTTATCAATCATTGAAGCAGAGTTTTATGAAAAATTATAAGAAAAGAATCCGATAAGTTATGCATAATCGATCAATATTGCTTATTTGTCTTCTGACGATTTCGTCGTTATGGATGAGGGGGCAGGAAACCCTGAATTTCATTTTTGGCACAGCGTCCGAAGAATCCGGGCTCGTTTCTGTTTTCTCTCCTGAAAAGTATTCCGGTGCAAAGGGTTATGGTTTCGACATTGAAAACACCGACAAAGTGCGCATCATTCGGGAGTCGGAGGAAAAGGACGACGATTGGCATCCGGGTTGGTGCACGGCCGCCGAACCCTTCTACTTTTCCGTAAAAGTCCCTGAAGGTGTTTATGACGTTGTCGTTGCCATGGGACACCCCGAGCTGGAGGGAAGGGTTACCGTAAAGGCAGAAGCCCGCCGACTGATGATTTTCGAACAGAAAGTAAGGCCTGGAGGAACATACTACCGGTCGTTTACGCTCAGTGTGCGCACACCGCGTATCGACAGTACTCGTTCCATTGAACTCAAACCCAGGGAAGTGAATTACATGAACTGGGACGACCGTCTAACGCTGGAATTTTCGGGCGAAAACGTAGCCATTCAGGCAGTAACCATTAAACCCAAAAAAAGGTACACCACATTGTTCCTGGCAGGAAATTCGACCGTCACCGACCAGGATTGCGCGCCCTGGGCTTCATGGGGGCAAATGATAACCCAATATTTCACCCCCGAGATCGTTGTGGCCAATTATGCTGAATCGGGCGAAACACTTTCGGGTTTCAAGGCTCGGGGACGCCTCGACAAGGTTTTTACCCAAATGAAATTCGGTGACTACCTGTTTATCGAGTTCGGACACAACGATCAAAAAATGAAAGGAGAGGGCATCGGACCCTGGGAGTCGTTCACAAAGCTGCTCGCAGAATATATTTCCCGTACCCGCGAAAAAGGGGGCATCCCGGTATTGATTACGCCCACCCAGCGCCGTTCGTTTAACGA
>DAIMEA010000048.1:0-2622 GCA_036725585.1 Prolixibacteraceae bacterium
TAATCGGCTTCGGGAAAGAGCAAGGTCGCTTTTTCCGTGGCGGCGATCAGTTTCACTCCGTTTTCCTTCAGGGTTACCAGGGTTTTCATTGGGTTGTTTACCTTGCAAACCGGTACCCGGTGAAGCGCGCCGGCCGAAGTTTTTACCGCGTCGGAGCCTAACTGGGCCGACCCGCTTTCCGGAACAATCACGGCGTGGACACCGGCACATTCAGCGGTACGCACAATGGCGCCAAAGTTTCGTACATCGCTTACCCGATCGAGATACAGAAAAAGAGGGATTTCCCCTTTTTCGTAGGTCTGTGTTACCACTTCTTCCAGGTTGAAAAACGGAACGGGCGAAAGAAAGGCGATCACTCCCTGGTGGTTCTTTCGGGTAATGCGATTCAGTTTTTCTTCGGGTACGTTTCGGGTATGGATTCCATTGAGTTTGATCAGTTCGTAGAGGTGTTGGACCGATTCCCCCTTCAGCCCTTTTTTCAACAACAACTTGTCGATGGTTTTCCCCGATCGGATGGCTTCTATTACCGGGCGGATGCCAAAGATAAAATCACTTTTTTCCATACCTTAAAGTTACCATGTTTTTTTGTTTTGCCATTCTTCCAGTTCTTCCACCAAACATTCCCATTCGTAAAGGGTTTGCTCCAGGATGCGTTTGGTTTTTTCATATTCCGAAAACAAGGTTTCATCGATATGGGTGGGATGGGCCAGTTTGTTTTCCATCCGCGCAATTTCGACTTCCAGTCCGGCAATCTTTTTTTCCCGTTCTTCCACCTGGTTTTCGGTTCGTTTCATCTGGCGGTTGATTTCCTTCTTTTCTTCAAAGCTCAGCTCGGCAGGCTTAATGTTTGTAGAATCCGTTTTCGTTTTTTCGGGGTTTTGCCGGTTGTTCTTTTCCAGTTCCCGGAGCGATTCGATTTTTTTCTTTTGAATGAAATCATAGATTCCCCCAAGGTGCTGCCGGATTTGTTTGTCTTTGAATTCGTACACGCATTGGACCAGCCCATCGAGGAATTCGCGGTCGTGGGATACCACCAGCACCGTTCCCTTGAACCGGATCAGGGCCTGTTTCAGGATTTCCTTCGAACGCATGTCGAGGTGGTTGGTGGTTCGTCGAGTACCAGAAAGTTGTACGGTTCGAGCATGAGGCGGATCATGGCCAGACGGGTTCGTTCCCCGCCCGACAATACTTTTACTTTTTTATCGACGTCTTCGCCCGAGAACAGGAAAGCGCCCAAAATGTCGCGAATACGGGTGCGGATATCGCCTACGGCAACCTTATCGATGGTTTCGAAAACCGTTACCTCACCATCGAGCAGGTCGGCCTGGTTCTGGGCATAATAGCCGGTTTTCACGTTATGGCCGGTCTTCAGGTGCCCGGTATAGTCGAGTTCCCGCATGATGACCCGTGCCAGGGTTGTTTTCCCTTCGCCGTTTTTGCCCACGAATGCTATTTTCTGTCCCTGTTCGATCGTCAGGTCGATATTATCCAGAACGTGCAAAGATCCATAGGCTTTGCTGAGATTTCGGATTTCGGCTACGATCCTTCCGGAATGGGGCGCATCGGGGAAGCGGATATTCAGGTGGCGGCTGTCCTCCTCATCCACCTCGATCCGGTCGATTTTGTCGAGTTGTTTGATTCTCGATTGAACCTGAACGGCCTTGGTGGCTTTATACCGGAAACGTTCAATGAAATCCTCGGTGTCCTGGATCATCTTCTGCTGGTTTCGAAAAGCGGCCATTTGCTGCTCGCGGCGCTCTTTTCGTAGTTCGACAAAGCGGGAATAATTGGCTTTGTAATCGTAAATTTTTCCCAGCGAGATTTCTATGGTACGGATGGTTACATTGTCGAGGAAGGCCTTATCGTGCGATACCAGGATCACGGCGCCTGCATAGTTCTTTAAAAACTCTTCGAGCCACTGGATCGACTCGATGTCGAGGTGGTTGGTGGGCTCGTCGAGCAGCAGCAGGGCGGGCTTTTGCAGCAGCAATTTGGCCAACTCGATGCGCATGCGCCAACCGCCGCTGAATTCGGAAGTGGGGCGCTGAAAGTCGTTGCGCTGAAAGCCGAGGCCCATGAGGGTTTGCTCAATATCGGCATGAAAGCTGTGCCCGCCCAACAGGTTGAAATGGTCGGTGAGGTCGGTTACTTTTTGGATCAGGTGGTGGTATTCGTCCGATTCGTAATCGTTGCGAGCGGCCAGTTGGTGGTTGAGGATCCCGATCTGCTTTTCAATCGATAGCAGGTGTTCGAATGCTTTTTCGGCTTCTTTGATCACGGTTCGGGTATCGGTCAGGTTCATGGTTTGGGGCAGATAACCCAATGGAACATTTTTGGGCACGACAACGTTTCCTTCCGAGGGCAAAAGCATTCCGGCCAGCATTTTCAGCAGGGTGGTTTTGCCGGCGCCATTTTTTCCGGTCAGTCCAATCCGGTCGCGGGGATTCACAATAAACGAGATCCCTTTGAAAAGTTCAAAACCGCCAAAATTCAGAAAAACCTGTTCAACCGAAACCATGAAAAACGTATTTTGCGCTGCAAAGATAGAAGAATTGTGGGACTTCGCGGGACTTCAACTTTTTAAGTCGAAGACAGGGACTTCAACTTTTTAAGTTGAAGATT
>DAIMEA010000048.1:2722-14012 GCA_036725585.1 Prolixibacteraceae bacterium
GGGACTTCAACTTTTCAAGTTGAAGATTGGGACTTCAACTTTTCAAGTTGAAGATTGGGACTTCAACTTTTCAAGTTGAAGATCAGGATCTCCGGTGTTCGGCCCGAAAAAAAAGAGGCCTTATCCAGGCCTCTTTGCTACGTATGTATGTCGCTTATTTCTGTTTACGGGCTCTCCATAAAGCAACCTGTTCCGGTGTGAGGATGTTCCTCATCGATTGGTCGACCTGTTGACGGGTTGCCTGCAGCGCGGATGCTCTTTCGGTGCGGCGCTGTTTTTTTGCTTCCGTTGATTTCAGTTGTGTTTTGTTCTCTTTCTGTTGGTTTATACGCTGCCGTGCCGTGTATTTTTCAACAAAAACCTGTTTAACCTGGGCCTGTTGTTCCGTTGAAAGGTTGCAAACCTGGTGAATTTTTTGCATTTGCAGGGTTGCTCTCTGGTCGATAGTCGCCTTTTGTCTTTTTTCGGCAAACGAACCCATGCTGATGATAAGGGCCGCCAGGATGAAGATTATTTTTATTCCACTTGATTTCATAGCGTAACTTTTAAAACGTTATTCATGGTTTTTTTTCCGTCGGTTGCGCAGAAACGCAAATAAACCGACCAATCCCAGTCCGAGAGCCGAAGCAATGGGCAGTACCGGTACAGGCGTGCTGCTTCCGGCAAGAATTTCGGTGTTGGTATCGGTTTCATATGCATAATCGATGATCCGGCCAACAGTCGATCCGTTGTACGGGGCATCGGCAAGAGGTGTGTCGAAAATCTGGATCCCGACCCAGCCATAATACCAATTCGTACCCCCGTCACCGGTGAACCGAACACCCAGGTAGCGGGTCTCGTTGGGATAGTAGCCAAAATTTCCATCCCATATCGAACTATAACGGGATGAAACAATGGTGTCGCTGCTTTCACCATTCCAGAAGGAGCCAGACTCAAGCGTGGGACCGATCACTTTATTCAGTTCCAGCGGAGCCGGGTCGGCTGCACTCCAATAGTTATGGTTTTCGATGTGTTCGTAGGTAGAAACCCCGGTGTCGTATCCATAAGTAAGCCAAACAGTTGCTCTTGGAGCGCTGTAGGTGATGCTTGAGTTGGTATAAGTCCAGTAGGAAGTCAATACGCCAATGGAAACTTCACCCAGTCCGTCGTGGTCGAAGTCAATGGGATAATAGCGGGGTGCGCCACCGGGTCCCGAAGTGAGGTCGATGGTGGTTTGAGTCGGGTAAACAATGGCATTGGCCAGGTTACCCGTTAGCAGTACAGCCCCGGCAGCAGTGGAGTATTTGCCGATTTTCTGCAAAAGCTGCTTTTTCTTTTCCTGATGATCTTTTTGGTCCATATAAAACTAGTTTTTAGGCTTTTGTTGAATTATTATCCGAAAGTACAATTTTTTTTTAAATGAATTTATTTCGACACAATATTTTTGTGAAAAAGGATTGATTATCTTTTTTCAAGAGTTTCTGTTCGTCCGAAATGGAGGGTTATTGTGCTTTTGTTCTGTATAATTTGGGATCAACAACCGACGCCATTTTTTCAGTATTGAGTTCTTTTCCCAGAAAGTCGGCAATCCTTCGTGCTGTTTCCAGGGGATGGGCCAGTACTTCGGCATGGTTCATATGCAGAATTGAAACGTCGGAACGAACCTTTTCCCAGCGTTTCACCCTCAGGAGATTATTTTGAAACTGCTTTTCGATATGCAAAGGGTAGGCATCGCTTTTTGTCCTCTTGTTTCCCTTGCTTACGAGCATGGCATGTTGGGAAAGGACAACCTCTTTCAGGTCGCGATCCATGAAAATGATTTTATAGGTATAGCGGGCGGGTAGATAAAAGAGCAGGTGCGAAATGATTTTGACCACCTTGCCCGGAGTTTCTTCAATCCAGGAGGCGTTGTGCATTAATGCTTTCACGGCCTTGTGTTCGTAATACCCTTTAGGGTTGCTTTCGTCGGCGACCCGTTCGTGGTCGGTATAGATCGAAAAACCTGCTGCTTCGAGCATTTGCATCATCATGGAAGTGCCCGAGCGGGGAAGTCCCGAGACAACGATAATGGGTTCTGTGTCGCTTGTTTTGGGTTTTCTTTTAACAACCAGAGGTTTTTCTTCCTCTTCCTTTTCGGAGGCAGTAAACCGCTTTTCCGGGGCAAGGTTCCCTTCTTCACCAGGATCAGGGATATAAAGCGGTGTATCGTCGATGGTCGCTTCAAAATCAGCATCATCGGGCGATTGGATTGTGAGGCCTTTCTGTGCAAAATAGGCACGGTGTTCGGCCGATTTTTCGGGATGGTGCAGCCAATGATCGTACAAATAGATCAAATAGTTGCGTGCCTGGCCCAGATGGGGCATCATATTGATTGCAAGCAAGAAAGCTTTTTCGGCTGCATCGTATTGCCGGTAGAGAAACAGAGCTTCCCCGATGTAGTAATGGGCCAGGGGGGCGTTATAGGTTAAACCAATTGCCGTAAATCCATGTTCGAGCGCTTCCTCATATCGTTTCAATTTGGTATATGCCCGACAGAGTCCCAGGTGGGGGGCAAAAGCATTTTCGTCGTATTCGAGTGCTTTTCGGAAATTTTCGCTGGCTTTTTCCCATTTTTCCAGTTTCAGCAGGGCATTTCCGATTTGGATATGCAATTGTTTGCTTTTGCTCAGGCGGGCGGTTTTCATGTACAGCGACAGGGCTTCTTTGGGGCGGTGTTGCCGAAGCAACAAATCGCCTTTGTACACCTGGAGCAGGAGCAGGTTATTGTGCGCTTGTTGAATCCGGTTTGCCTTTTTCCTCCGGTCTTTTGCCCATTTTTCTTTATCCCGGTCCGGTAAATTCTCGGGCATGGGTTCGTTCCGCAGGTCTTCGAATGTATTTCGTTGGGTGTATTCTTTTTCGTGTGCCAAAAAACTGTCGATGAGTGCGGAGCAGGCATCCGTCTTATTTTGAGCAAGATAAATTGAAATGAGCCGCAGGGCAAAACGGGGCTGGTCGGGTTCCTCGGCATAGAGCTTCGAGAAAATCTCTTCGGCTTTGTCGAATTTCGAGGCGCCCAGATAAACACGGCCCAGGTTGTAATTCATTTCTTTTATGGTCTTCCTTATGGCAATTTCTTTGTTTTCATCGGGTTCTTCAATGTAGCCGAGTTCGACCAGTTGGTTCAGGGCTTCCTGGGCGGCGATGGGATCCGACTGGCTTTCGGGAGGCAACATCCCCGCATAGCCCTCAACCTGTTCCCACGATGGGATGGTTTCGATTTCCACAGGTTTCTCAAAGATCTGTACCAGCGGAACCCCGTCCATATCTTTTCCTACCGGCAATCCGAAAAGGGTGAGCAGGGTGGGGGTTATGTCGAGCAGACAGGCGCCGTAAATGCGTTCGTCCTTTCGGATTCCGGGTCCTTTGGCAACAAAAATCCCGTGTTCGCGGTGCTGCATAGCCGGACCGGCCGGTTCGTCGGAAAGAAAATGGGGCCGTAAATGATCGGGGTGAAAGCCATGGTCGGAAATAACGATCACGGTAGTGTCTTCTCCTGCAAGTTGGAGCAGGCGGGCCAGCATCATGTCGTGGAAACGGTATCCTGCTTCCACCACGCCTTTATAGAGTTCGAACTGTTCTTCGGGAATGTTTTTCATCCGCGGGGGGTTGAAATTCATAAACCCGTGCGAATAGTGGTCGATGGAATCGTAATAAACCGCCATTAAATCCCATTCTTCCATTTCCATGATCAGGGTAGCGGCTGCATGGATGGTGGCGCATTCGGAGGTGATACGGGCAATCGAATCGAGCCTCCGGTCTTTGTCCTGGGGTACCTTTTCCCAGTCGGGCACAAAGGGCTGAATGTGCTGAATGGTCAGTTCTTCGGGGCGGATCCGGAAGTGGGCAAACAGGTCGGACAGTTCGTCCGGGTGGACAGTGCCGGGCATCATGGGCCATTTTGCCCTGGGTGTTTTCGGTACACGCTGGTAATGATTCGATACCATGATCCCGTTGATGGGTTCGGCGGGATGGGAGGGCCACCAGCCGACTACATTGACTTTCATTCCCTTTTGGGTCAGAATGTTCCAGATGGCTTTTACCTTTCGCGAAGAAGAAGAAACCGGCCGGATCCCGTGCATGTTGGGATCGGGCTCCGAAAAACCCAGAATGCCGTGCTTGTCGGGGCGAACTCCGGTGGCGATGCTGGTCCAGAGCATGGGCGAAAAAGGCGGATCGAGGGTGGCCAGGTTTCCCATTGTCCCGTTCTCGACCAGCGATTGCATGGCCGGCATTTTCCCTTCGTCCATCAGTTTGTTGATGATCTTCCAGTCGGCTCCGTCCCATCCAACCAGGAGTACTTTTTTGGTCCGTCGTTGCATGAATTATATTTGATTGTTTGGACGTTTATTCTTTTTCTTCTTCCTGTTTCAGGAGTGCTTGTTTCTGCCTGCTTTTCCTCCATTCGATCAATCCTACATGACCCAGAGCCAGAAGGCTTAATGTCCCTTCGGGCGGTGCGTCCATTTTGTTCCCGTTTTCATCCATTAAATTTGAAGGACGGTGGTAAAAAAGATGGAGCATCTCGGAAGTGATCAGCTGGTACTCGGTGACTTTGTGTTTTTCAGAAGGGTGTTCTTCGTTCATGGTTTTTCAGATACTGTTAAAAACAAAAAGCATTTGTTTTCCTTATAAGAAAAGGCAATCAAAGATAGTATTTTTCTTTTTCAGGGACGGAATACACAAGTTGATTCACGGGATTCTTTCGGGGCCAAAAAAATAATTTCGCCGTTTACCGACGCGTATCACCCGTTCATCGCTGTTTTTCCCGTGTTAACGTTTATTGACGTTTTGGGGTGTAACATTCCCCTGAAACATCAGTCATATTGGGTGAAAACAGTTCAAAAGAAATTGAAAACATTAAAAAAGAATAGTCATGAAAACACAAACATTTTTAACCCTGACCGTAGCCCTTCTTACCACCCTGATGATGAGTTTTTCCAATTACCCGTCGACCGGCAGGGCAAACAATGAAGAGGCATTTTTAAACACGAATTATTATGTTGAAGCAGATGAAGAACTCGAAATCGAAGCCTGGATGACGAATGATGAAGTCTGGGGCATGGAGGATCGTTCGATTTTTGTCGAGGATTCCGCAACAAGCGTCGATGAGGAGTTGGAAATTGAAGCATGGATGACCGACGACACATTGTGGAGACTCTAAAACAAAAAGAACACAGGCCGGTTTTTTACGAACGGTACAATGCGAAAGCATTTATTTCAAAATCATTTGCTTCGGGATCAAAGGGGCTGTCTGAAAAGGCGGCCTCTTCTTTTATGCTTCATCGGCTTCGGTTTTTCCCCGCGACGAAGATTCAAAATAGGGGAACACTTCGGCGATCGGGCTAAGTTGTATTGCGGTCAACACATAAGGTACCAGCATGTACGATAATCCTTCTTCGATCTTTTTCAGGGCTTCCGGTATGTCATTGGCCATAACCAGAATATAATTATTAACCTTCTTCTCTTTCCCTGCTTCCTCATCGATGGTGATCAGGCTGATTTTTGCCTTGTAAAACCATTCCCCATCATTTGCGAAAACCTCGGTGATGTTCGACCGTTTGATGGTCATTACCTGAAATTCACCTCGGGTGATTTCGGCCATTTGTTGGAAAATCCGGCTTTCGGCATCGGTATACGAAACCGCATCGATCAGATATACATCGTTAACTTTCCGCTCGTAGCCTCCCTGATCAATTTTCAGGTAGCGTACTTTGCATTCGTACCAGGTTTGCATGCTCTATTCTTTTGACGGGCAAAAATAGCAGAAAATGGCAGATCGGGATCCCTGCCGGAGAAATTTCCCAAAAAAAAGAGCAATCAAAATATCGATCGCTCTTTCCTTTTATATGTGAAGACATTGCTGTCTGGTTAAAACAATCTACTCACTCTTTTCCTTTTAACCGGACAGTAATGATTTGAAGATTATTGGGCTTCAAAAACAATCACATAGCTCATATCATCTTCAATCTCATCTTCCTCGTCAACATTCGACATAATGGCATTGCTGGGGCCGATTTTCAATACATCCTTTCCGGCTTCGATGATGGCCGACACTTCTCCGTCGATGGTTATTTGGGTTTGATCGGCGCTGATGCTCCAGGTGCCTGTTTCTTTATCGCCAAAACCAAAGATGGATGTTGTAACAACGTAGGTTTCGTCGGCACGGAAATCGTATTCAATCTTTACCAACGAGAGCATCATGTCGAACATCGATTGGGTAAATTCATCTGCTTCGACGGTGGTCAGCTCCCATTTTTTGTCGATCAGGTTCTTTTTTACATTGAAAACATCGTCCTTGTCGCAGGAAGAAAACATAATGGAAATCAGCATAGTGGCCGATAACATTACAAACAAATACTTTTTTAAACTTGCCATTTTTTTTGATTAAGGTGAATAAAACGGCCGCAAGATAGAGGGAACAGCAAAAACAAAGGCGGAGAATGGTACAAACACCGTCTTTTGGTTTGTGAACGTAATGAATGATTATGTAACTGCGAGAAAAGCAAAGAGCGGTTCCGGTATCGCCTGGAATTCGAAAAGCCGACGATAATCAATGTTTGAAAAAAAGAAAAAAGTTAGCGGGGGTGTATCAGGTTTTCTGCTTTTTTTTCTTGGCAGCCGGGAAAAGAACATTGTTAAGAATAAGCCGGTAACCGGGCGAATTGGGGTAGAGGTTCAGGTCGGTGGGCGGGTCGCCCACGGCATGGCGGTAATCTTCCGGGTCGTGGCCTCCGTAGAAGGTCCAGGTTCCGTTTCCTAACTCCCCGTGGATGTATCGTGCTTCGTTAATGTTTTTATTTTCTCCCATTACCAGTACTTCGGGTTTCAGCAGGTCGCGTTTATAGGCTGTGGTTTGCCCCATGAAGCCTTTAACGATGCTTGTGTGGTTTTGGCACAACATGGTGGGTACGGGATCCCATTTGGCCGAGAACTCGAAGAGCATGAAATAATCGGAGGTCATGGGTACCGAGCGGGTATCGGTAACATCAATGTTGGAGAATTCGTAACGGTAAGGGTCTTTCACCAGTTCAAAATTCTGAAAGGCAAACGTACGGGTAAAATCAATTTTTTCATTCATGTCGGGATCGGCCGGGTCGCCATCGAACATCGATTCGCAAATGTCGACTCCCTCGGCCGATAGGGCTATGTCGTAGGTGTCGGTGGCGGCACACATGGCAAAAAGGAATCCTCCGTTGGTCACATAATTTTTAATGGTTTTCGACACCACCAGTTTCATTTCCGATACTTTCAAAAAGCCCATTTTTTGGGCCAGGGCTTTGTTGGTTTGCACGTCTTCCTTGTACCAGGGCATGTGTTGGTAATGACGGAAGAATTTGCCGTACTGCCCGGTAAAGTCTTCGTGGTGCAGGTGAAGCCAGTCGTAATCGTTGAGTTTCCCGTTCAGGATTTCTTCATCATAGAGAATATCGTAGGGAATTTCGGCATAGGAAAGGACCAGGGTAACGGCATCGTCCCAGGGTTGTTTATTGGGGGGTGAATAAACGGCCATTTTAGGGGCTTTGTGCAGGTCGATGGCATCCATGTTTTGCGAAGGGCTCGATATCTGGTCTAGCAGGGCCTGGGCTTGTCCGTCGGCAAGGATTTCGTAGCTAACGCCCCGGATGAGGCATTCGTTTTCGATTTCCTGTACCCAGGGGATAAGGAAGCTTCCGCCCCGGAAATTGAGCAACCATTTAATTTCTACGGCACGTTCGAGCGACCAGTAGGCAATGCCATAGGCTTTAAGATGGTTTTTCTGGGGCTCGTCCATGGGTACGAGAATCGAAGCAGCTTCTGCCCGGGCTGAAAAAATCAACAAGGCAAGAAACAAGATTGTATGCTTAAAAGGGTGTGTCATCGTTGTTGTTTGATAATGGTTCAAAAGGCGTACCCGGTTTTATGCCCGATTGGAGTGCAAAGGCGCTTTCGAGCGAATCGTCGTTCATTTTCGAACGGAAGGTTTGCATGGCACGCGGGTCGAAACTCCCGGGGTAATCGTCCATGTCGATGAATTTGGCGAGTTCTTTCCGGAACGAAAGACGCACGTCGCCCACGGCGCCATTCCGGTGTTTGGCGATGATGATTTCGGCCACATTGCGCAACGAATTACCGTCTTCATCCGTGTCGAGCCCGTAGTATTCCGGGCGGTGAATAAAGATGACCATGTCGGCATCCTGCTCAATGGCGCCCGATTCCCTAAGGTCGGAGAGCTGGGGCCTTCGTCCTTCGCGCGATTCAACCGAGCGGTTCAACTGTGAAAGGGCGATGATGGGAATGTCGAGCTCCTTGGCAATGGCTTTCAGCGAGCGGGATATGGTACTGACTTCCTGCTCGCGGCTGCCCCGGGTATCGGTTCCGGCTGTCATCAGCTGAAGATAATCGACCAGTACCATGGCAATATCATGCTGCATTTTTAAACGCCGGCATTTTGCGCGGAGTTCAAATATCGAAAGGGCGGGCGTGTCGTCGATAAAGACAGGCGCTTCTTCGAGCACCGAAATGGCATTGTTCAGTTTTTGCATGTCGTCGCCATAAATATCCCCCTTCTTGATTTTGTCGGATCCCAGCTCCGATTCGGAGGCAATGATCCGGTTCACCAACTGGATGGACGACATCTCGAGCGAAAACATGGCTACGGGTTTTTTAAAATCAACAGCCATGTTCCGCATCATCGACAGTACAAAGGCTGTTTTTCCCATGGCCGGACGGGCTGCGATGATAATCAAGTCGGTTTTTTGCCAACCGGAGGTGATCCGGTCGATTTTCGAAAACCCCGAAGGAATGCCGCTGAGCCCGTCTTTTCGTTTTTTGGCCTCGTCGATCAGGTGCACCGCTTCTTTTAATATGGGTTTGATCGGCTGGGTTTCTTTTTTGATGTTCCCCTCCGAGATTTTGAAAATGGCCGACTCGGCTTCATTGATCAACTCATCCACGTCCTTGGTGTCGTCGTAAGCTTTGGCCTGAATTTCGGAACAGGAGAGGATCAGTTCCCGTTGGATGAATTTCTGGGCAATGATGCGGGCATGAAATTCAAGATGGGCAGCCGAGGCTACCTGACTGGTTAAACGGGTGATGTACAGGGGGCCGCCCACTTTTTCGAGCAAATCGCGGTTCTTTAATTCCTGGGTTACGATCAGCAGGTCGACAGGTTTATCTTCCATCGATAATTCTTTGATAACCCGGAATATATCGCGGTGTTCTTCTTTGTAAAAGCATTCTTCGGTGAGCACGTCGGCAACTCCGATAAAGGCTTCCCGTTCGAGCATCAGAGCGCCAAGCACAGCTTCTTCCACTTCGACCGCCTGGGGGGGGATTTTCCCATATTGTGCATTGATTTGTTCAATGTCGATTTTTGTATTTTTCTTTGGTGCTGCCATTGTTTTGTGAAACGGTTTGCATTTGTAAATTGTTTTTGGGGAGAATCAAAATTATAAAAAATGATGAAGCAGCCGGGGAAAAATCGGGAATAGTTATCCATTAATTACTATTCCGTTTTCGATGACCCCGGTGAGTACCTCTTTCATATCCAATCCCATTGCTTTCAATTGTTGGGGGATGAAACTGGTATGGGTCATCCCGGGTACCGTATTGATTTCGAGAAAATAGAAGGAATCTCCTTTTAAAATGTAATCGATCCGGACAATGCCCTTGCATCCGGTAAGCCGGTACAAATAGGCCGTAAGTTCCTGGCATTCCCTGATTTTTTTTTCGGGTAAACGGGCCGGTGTGATTTCGGTGGCGCCACCGATGGAATATTTTGAATGATAATCGAAGAATTCTCCTTTCGGAATCACTTCGGTGGGCAAAAAGGGAACTATTTTTCCCTTCATCGCACACGCCCCTACGGCCAGTTCCATCCCTTCGATGCATTCTTCAACAAGGCAGTCGTTGCTTTCGGCAAAAGCGGCCTCCATAGCCGGGATGATTTGCCCGGTGTTTTTCACTTTTGTGACACCGAAACTGGAACCGCCCGCGCTCGGTTTAATGAACATAGGAAATCCCAGTTCACGGACCAAATCTTCGGGATTCACCAAATCGCCCCGCCGGAAATAAAACGAGCGGGCCATTTTAATTCCAAACGAGCGCAAAAAGTTGTCGCAAAAAAACTTGTGAAATGTTAGGGCCGAGGTATATACGCCCGGAGTGGAGCAGGGGATTCCCACCAGATCGAAATACCCCTGGAGGATGCCGTCTTCGCCGGGAGTGCCGTGGATCATGATAAAGGCAAAATCGGGCCGGATGCGCTCGTCGTGGATCCGAAAACTGAAATCCGCTCTGTCTATTTCCGCAAGGATCTTTTCTTCCTCCAATACCACCCATTCGTCGAACCGGATGCGAACCAGCCAGGGTGTAAAACGTCGGGTATCGATGCTCCCGAAGATGTTCTTCCCGCTTTTGATGCTGACCTCATATTCGGAGGAATTGCCCCCGCAAATGACGGCAATGTTTTTCTTTTGCATATATTTTTTGTTTAAGGTGATAAAGATAATAAAGAAGTTTGAGGTTGAGGTTGAGAAATCTGCTAACAAATATGTGTGTTTGAATCATGACCTTACTAATCCTATTTCCTATGCTATTAGAAACTTAAGGTAATTTATTTCCATTGGCATTGGAAACATTTCCTGCTAAGTTCACCGGCTGGCCACATATCCCCGCCATTTTTCCACCAGTTGCTGCATATCATCGGCCAGTTCGGATTCGAAGAACATCTTTTGGCCGGATTCGGGATGGCGAAAGCCCAGCGATTTGGCATGCA
This sequence comes from Prolixibacteraceae bacterium, assembly GCA_036725585.1. GTDB lineage: Bacteria > Bacteroidota > Bacteroidia > Bacteroidales > Prolixibacteraceae > DAIMEA01. The sequence goes on from DAIMEA010000048.1 coordinate 13,500, forward strand.
AAGCCTGGCGCGGGCACAGGGCAAAGCAGTTTTCGACAAATTGTCGGTATTTGCTGAAGGTGGTTCCGCGCAGGATTTGGTCTCCGCCATAGTTGGCATCGTTGAAAAGCGGGTGCCCGATGTATTTCATGTGTACGCGTATCTGATGGGTACGGCCAGTTTCGAGGCGGCATTCCACCCGGCTCACATAGCCCAGGTCTTCCAGAACCGTATAATGGGTTACGGCGTTTTTTCCATGATCTCCCTCGGGAAACACAGAATAAACCTGGCGGTTTTTTAAACTGCGGCCGATGTTCCCGGTAATGGTTCCTTTGCTTTCTTTGGGTACGCCCCACACAAGGGCCTGGTAGGAACGTTCGGTTGTTTTTTCAAAAAACTGAAGAGCCAGGTCCATTTTTGCTTTTTCGGTTTTTGCCACGACCAACAAGCCCGAAGTATCTTTGTCGATCCGATGCACCAGACCCGGTCGGGGATCTTCGGCGGCGGCAACGACGGCGTGGTCGAGTACAACCA
>DAIMEA010000049.1:0-13975 GCA_036725585.1 Prolixibacteraceae bacterium
CACTCATTCAGCGGAATTACAGATTTGTCGGGTCGATGGTTTTTCTTTGTTTTTGCGTTTACAGTTTATTGGTTTTCTGCATGGGAATTTTCAATTTTTTCATTAAATGCCATTGAAAAAAAGCTGGAGCAAAGGTACAAACCCGGGATCGTGCTATTTTATCTTTCCTCATACATTTGTCTTTATATTGTATTCATAACCTTCTTTTTTGATTTCCTTTACAGGTTATGGGATACCCGGTTGTTTCACATGCACTACATCTGGGATCTGGTTCCTTTCCCTCATCCCGATATGATATATCCACTCATGATCATTTGTTTATTGATCTTTGTTGCCGACCGGTTCAGCCGTTTTGTGGTTTTGGTTAAACGGGCAGAGCTGGTTTCCGAACGGCTTCAGCAGGAAAACATCCGGGCAAATTACGATGCACTCAAAAACCAGGTCGATCCCCATTTTTTTTTCAATAGTCTGAGTGTTCTTTCCTCTATGGTCGAAACCAACCCGAAACTGGCTTCTACCTATATTTATCATTTGTCGAAATTATACCGGTACATTCTTGAAAGCAAAAAAACAAACCTGGTACCCTTGGCCCTGGAACTTGAGTTTCTGGATAATTATATTTTTCTAATGAAAATCAGGCATGAAGGAAGTATTGTCTTCTCCATTTTTCTTTCGGAAGCGACTATTAATCACACAGCTGTCCTTCCGATCTCTCTGCAGTTGCTGGTCGAAAATGCCATAAAACATACGCTTTTTAAAAAGGAAGATCCCTTGGTTATCGAAATTTTTGAAGAAGAAAACTATATATGTGTGAAGAATTCGCTGAGAGAACGGAAGTTGATTTCCGCCCCCACGAAAGTAGGGTTGGAAAATATCCAAAACAGGTACAGGCTTTATGCGAATGAGGAGGTGCTTGTGCTGAAAACAGAACAGGCTTTTGCGGTGAAGTTACCCAGGTTAAAGATTTGAATGCGATGAATATTGTCATTGTTGAAGACGAAAAGTACACGGCTGATTTAATACTCCGGTTAATCAAAAAGTATAACTCATCGTACCATGTGGTCGGGATTCTCTCTTCTGTTGACGATACCGTACAATGGTTTTTCCGTCAACCAGAACGGGTCGACCTGATTTTTATGGATATCCAGCTGACCGATGGCACTTCCTTTGAAATTTTTGAGAAGGTTAGCCTGAAAATCCCCGTCATTTTTATTACAGCTTATGACGAATTCGCTATCAATGCCTTCCGGGTAAACTGCATCGATTATTTACTCAAGCCGGTTAATTACACCGACCTCGAAAATGCTTTCCGGAAGTTTTATGAAATGAAGGAAGCCTGCCTGAATGATGACTTGAATTTTATTCCCAAAATGATTGGTGTTAATGGAAAAAGCTATAAAAAGCGGTTTTTAATTAAAAAAGGGAGCCAGTATTTCTTTATTTCAGAAAACGAAATTGCGTTTTTCGAATTTGAAGAAGGAGTGGTTTTTGCCTGTTTAAAATCCGGTAAAAGGCACATGTTGAATGAATCACTCGATGAGTTGAACCTGATGCTTGACCCGATCCGTTTTTTCCGGTTAAATAGGAAGATCATTTCTTCTGCTGAAGCAATTATTTCCATCCAGGATTACTTTAACCGGAGAATGTCTGTTCATTTACAACCCTCGAACAAACAGGAAATTGTCAGCAGGGAGCGGGTTTCTGATTTTAAACAATGGTTAAACCGGTAGTGATGCAACTCCCTTTTCATCGGAAACCAGGATTTTTGAAGGACGGATGTTCCCGGGGTCTGCCGGGGCCGAATCCTGATTTTTCATCCGTGTTTATGATTATCGGATCATGCTTGTTCCGCAATAATGATGTATCTTCATTGTCCAAACCTGTTCTCTCATGAATAACGTTTATACCCTGATAACCGGCGCCAGTAAAGGCTTGGGAAGAGAGCTGGCACGGGAATTCGCCCGAAGGGGGAAAAACCTTCTGCTGGTTTCCCTGCCCGGGGAAGCGCTTGACCAACTTTGTCGTGAGCTTTCGGAACAATACCCAATTGAAACGCAGTGTCTTGAAGTCGATTTTTCCCAGGATTCGTCGGTATACGATGTGGCCGAATGGGTCAACCGTCGGTTCGCTGTCGAAACACTGGTCAATAATGCCGGAATAGGGGGATTTGGATTGTTCCATGAGTCGGACCCCGCATTTGTCGATCGCATGATCCGGATCAACGTCCGGACGCCGGCCCTGCTTACCCGCTTGTTGTTGCCGAACCTGATGGAAAGGGAGCGTGGCTACATCCTGAATGTTTCCAGTTTGGCTGCTTTTGGCCCCCTCGCATATAAACTGGTTTACCCTGCTTCAAAAGTCTTTGTTTCTTCTTTTTCCCGGGCTCTGTGCGAGGAATTAAAACCTTTTCGTATTTCGGTGTCGGCCCTGCATCCCGGTTCGATGCGAACCAATTCCGAAGTGGTGAACCGCATCGATAAGCTGGGTTTCTTTGCCCGGCTGGGGGTCCTCTCTCCGGAAAAAATTGCCCGCAGGGCAGTTGCCGGGATGTTTCGGAAGAAAAAAGTCATGGTTCCCGGATTATACAATCAGTTGTACCGGATACTGATGAAAGGCATCCCACTGTGGATTGTATTGCCCGTTTCGTCGGCTGTTTTTAAAAAGGAATTCAACAAAGACCGAGCGGGCGCTTCAAACAAAATGACCCGATGAACGAACATAGGTATATGAATATGGAGAAAGCAACGGTTTTGGTTAGCGGAGCTAATGGTTTCCTGGCAGCCAATGTCGTCCGGGAGTTGCTCAGCCGGGGATACCGGGTTCGCGGAATGATTCGGGAGAATGCCCGGTTGACCTCGCTGGAACACATAAAAATTGAATACTTTTCGGGGCAGATTACCAAGCGGGAGGACGTAGATCGTGCCGTGGAGGGTTGTTCGGTAGTGATCCATGTGGCAGCCGATACCTCGCAGCGCTACGATACAGCCGCGCCCCTGATGCAGGTGAACGTTACGGCTACCCGGTATTTCATCGAGGCCTGTAAAAAACATGCCGTCGGGCGTTTTATCTTTGTCAGTACCGGGAATACCATCGATTTCGGGAGCCTGGAGAATCCCGGGCACGAAGGAAATCCGCTGGGAAAACTGTTCCGGAAATCGGGCTATGCGCTGAGCAAATTGATGGCCGAAGAGCAGGTCGTCGAAGCGGTAAAAAACGACAAACTGAGCGCGGTGATTGTGAACCCGACCTTCATGATCGGTCCCTACGATTCCAAACCCAGCTCCGGACGAATTCTGCAAATGATGGTTCCCCATAGCCTGGTTTTTATTCCCAAAGGAGGAAAAAACTTTGTAGATGTGAAGGCAGTTGCAACCGCAATTTGCAATGCCATCGACCGGGGAACTCCCGGCGAACGTTACCTCCTGGCCGGGATTAATCTGAGCTACCGGGAGTTTTTGGCCCTGGTTCGAAAAGGAAAAAAGACCCTGGCTGTCGTTCTACCCGGCTGGTTGTTGCTGTCGATGGGAGCAATAGGCTCCCTTTTTCGGAAGCTGGGCATTGCCTCCGAACTTTCTGTAAACAATGCCCGGATTCTTTGCAGCGACGATTTCTATACGAACCGAAAAGCGCGTTCCGAACTCGACATGCCCGAAAGCAATATCGAACAGGCGGTTTCGGAGGCCATCGAATGGATGAAGGAACACGGAATGCTGGGAAAGTAATAACCGACAACGATGAAAAAAACACGTATTCTGTTTCTTGCCCTGTTTGTTTCAACTGCATCCCTGGCCCAAAACCCGGGCGATTCGCTTGTATCGCCTTCGATCAACAAAAAGATACTCACAGCGGCCATTGTTACCGAAAGTTCGGTTTATGTGGCGGGCTTGTCGTTCCTCTCCTTCGTATGGTACAAGGATCACACCCCGGTTCCCTTTCATTTTTACGACGACAGTAAAGGATACTTGCAGATGGACAAGCTGGGGCATGCCTTTGCTTCGTACGGCGAAAGCTATATCGCGTATAACTGGCTGCGAAAAGCCGGGGTCGACAAGACCCGCGCCCTCATCTATGGAGGCACCATGGGTCTTATCATGCAAACACCCGTCGAGATTTTTGATGCTCTGTACGAGGGTTGGGGCTTTTCGTGGAGCGATATGGCCGCCAATGCAGCAGGGAGCTTGTTGCTGATTGGGCAGGAATTGATTTTCGACGAACAAATTATCCGGCACAAGATGAGTTTTTTCCCTTCTGAATTATCAAAAAATGCATACGGATACCTGGGCGACAATGCCTTCGAGAATTTTTTCTACGACTACAACAGCCACAGTCATTGGTGGTCGTTCAATGCCAACCGGCTTTTTCCAAGGGACATTCTTCCACCGTGGATCAATATTGCCGTGGGTTACAGCGCCGACGGCATGCTGGGCGAGTTTCAAAACCGCTCGTATTATTACGGGCACCAACTTCCCGATGTAGACCGGACCCGCCAGTTTTTGCTATCGCTCGATATCGACTGGCAAAAAATTCCAACCCATTCGCCTTTTCTGAAATCTTTATTTGAGGTACTTAATTTTGTGAAAGTTCCTTTCCCCGCCCTTGAGCTTAACTCAAAGGGTGAATTCAGAGGGCACTGGATCTATTTTTAATAATTTTTCAAAAGTTTAAAAAAATTGTTTTGCTGTTTCAGCAATTCAAAAGAAATTGGTTTTTTTATGGTTGGAAAAATTGGTATCCGATCCGTTATTCATTCAATATTCAATTTATTCAATGTCAAATGAATATGTTTTAATTACCGGAGCCAGCAGAGGATTGGGAAAAGCCATTGCCCGGGAATATGCTTTGCGTGGGAACAACCTGATCCTGGTTTCCCTTCCCGACGATGGATTGCATCTAATCGCCGGGCAGATGGCCGAAAAATTTGGAATTGATGTTCAAACGCACGAAACCGATTTGGCTGATCACGATGCCGTTTATCGGCTGGCCCGATGGGTGAACGAAAATTTTTCGGTGAAGTGCCTGGTTAACAACGCAGGGACCGGTGGAACTGCCGTATTTGGCGAATGCCCGGTGGAACAAATCGATCACCTGATTATGCTGAATGTACGGGCGGTGACCCTGCTCACCCGGCTGTTGCTTCCCAATCTGAAGCAACAATCGCAGGCTTGTATTCTCAATATAGCCAGTATGGCCTCGTTCAGTCCGATGACCTTCAAAGCCGTTTATTCGGCTTCGAAAGCCTATGTGTATTACTTTACCCGCGCCCTCACCGCCGAACTGAAGAATACCCATGTGTTTGTCAGTGTGGTGCATCCGGGACCCATGAAAACCAATCCCGACATCACGCAAAACATTGAGCGCCAGGGGTGGTTTGCCCGTCTTTGCGGGTTGCTGCCCGTGGAAAAAACCGCAGAAATTATCCTGAAGAAACTGGAAAAGGGACGGCGCTTTATTGTCCCCGGCTTGATGAACAAGTTTAACTGGATCGTAATGCGGATTTTGCCTATTCCGTTTCAACTTTCGATGGGATATAAAATTACCTCAAAAGAGATATGAATAAGAATTTATTGTAGTTTTGTGTTGTAGCTAGAAAAAGAAAAAACAATTATAAACTTTAAAACACACGAAAATGAAAAAAATTACTTCTTTTTTTCTTGTTCTGTTCTTTGCAGCAGGATTTGCCTACGGGCAAAACTCAAGCGGAGGTGCGAATTTCTACCAGTCGCTTTTCGGCGATCAGATTGCCCCGCTGGGTGCTCCCGGGGGAACCGCCCTTGTTTGGGTGGATATGGCCCATGAAAACGACGGGGTGGTTGATGGCTTGACGAATTTAGGCTACTCGGTTACGGTAGCCCTGAATGCCTCCGACTTTAACACCCAGCTCCAGAACGGGCATTTTACTTTGGCAGTTTTGTTTACCCAGAATAATACGAGCACCTACTTAGGAATTAGTCAGAGTATTCTGGCGAATTATATTTCGGGAGGAGGCTCGGCGATTTATGCTACATGGGATGTTGAAGATGAGGCTTTTGCTAATCTTTTTGACGCTCATATAACAGGTAATGCAAATATGGTTACCGTTACCATAACCGACCCGCTTTTAGCTTCGGGAATTACAAATCCATTTACCTTACAGAACATTTATTGGGGTACTTATTCACTTGGATTGGCTCCAATTAATAGTGCTGAAGTACTCGCTACCTTCGAAAATAGCGATGCGGCCATTATCCGGGGCAACGGCGGAAGGACAATAATGCTAGGATATCTTTCTGATGCGTCTCCTGTAACACAACGGCAGGCAATCTTTGAAAACGTGGTAGATGTCACCGTTCAGAGCGTTGTTCCCTTCCCGTATTACTGGATCATCATCCTTTTTGTTTTGCTGGCAGCCGGTGTGGTATTCGCCAAACGGAAAGTGATATTCTCCTGAAAGGAATATGCTTGAAATAGGAAAGGGGCTGTCGTAGAAGGCAGTCCCTTCTTTTTTATTTTTTGGTGATGTTGTTTCATACGTGTCATCTCGACGACGAAGGAGGAGAGATCTGTTGTTGCAAGGGATTGCACTTTCGATCTATATCGGGATCGTAACGAAACCTTTTCCAAAGAACCAAATGTAACGTATTACCCATATTTTTTGGGTAGATACGCTCGGTTAAGACGTAGGTCGAAGAGTTCTAGTTGAAAAAAGGAGTTACTCAAACATCCCCTTCATCTTTTCGAAGAAATCCTTTTTATTCGGGCCGGTTTGGGGTGAGCCCTGGAAGTTGGGCGACTGCGATAATTTCTCGAGCAGTCGCTTTTCGTCGGGAGTTAAACGGCTGGGGATCCAGGCATGCACCCTCACCAGGATGTCGCCCCGGCCATAGCCATTTACATCGGGCAGGCCTTTGCCCCTCAGGCGTAAAATCTTCTCGGGCTGTGTGCCGGCTTCGATTTTGACTTTCACCTTTCCATCTACTGTTGGGATTTCGGCCGTTGTGCCCAAAGCCAGGTCGGGAATGTTGAGAAAAAGGTTGTAGATTAAATCGTTTTCGTCGCGGATCAGTTCGGGATGTTCTTCTTCTTCGACCACGACAATCAGGTCGCCGTTGATGCCCCCACGGCGGGCGGCATTCCCTTTACCGCTTACCGAAAGCTGCATGCCTTCGGCCACCCCGGCGGGAATATTCAGGGTAATTACCTCATCGGCTTTCACGATGCCTTCGCCGTAACAAACCGTGCATTTGTTGGTTATGATTCGTCCCTCGCCACCGCAGGTAGGACAGGCTGATGTGGTTTGCATCTGCCCCAGAAAGGTATTGGATATGCGGGTTACCTGACCGCTTCCGTGGCAGGTGTAGCAGGTGGAATAGGAGCCGTCCTTGGCTCCTGTTCCCTGGCAGGCCGTGCAACTTACATATTTTTTAACCTTGATTTTTTTCTCCGTACCGTTGGCAATTTCACCGAGGTTAAGCCGGACTTTTACGCGGAGATTCTGACCGCGGTTCACTCTTTGCCGGCCCCGTGAGCTGCCGCCAAAACCGCCAAAACCGCCAAAGTGGCCACCGAAGATATCGCCAAACATGGAGAAGATGTCATCCATGTTCATGCTTTGCCCGCTAAATCCTGATGAACTCCCCAGCCCGGCATGGCCAAACTGGTCGTAACGTTGTTTTTTTTCCGGGTTGCTCAGTACTTCGTAGGCTTCGGCGGCTTCCTTAAATTTTTCTTCGGCCTCCTTGTTGCCCGGATTTTTGTCGGGGTGGTATTGGATCGCCTTTTTCCGGTAGGCTTTTTTGATCTCATCGGCTGATGCGTTTTTGGACACCTCCAGTACTTCGTAATAATCGCGTTTTGTCATTTTCGGCAGGTATTATTCTCCAACAACCACTTTTGCAAAGCGGATCACTTTATCGTTCAGCATATAGCCTTTCTGAATTACATCAACGACTTTCCCTTTCAGTTCCTCCGTAGGGGCGGGTATTTTGGTAATGGCCTCATGAAGGTCGGTGTCGAATGTTTCTTCGCGGGCTTCGATTTCTTTGATTCCGTTGGTTTTCAGAAAATCGCCGAATCGTTTGTGGATCAGTTCAACTCCGCCTTTGAGGGCTTCCACGTCGGTTGTGGCGGATATCGACTGGAGGGCACGCTCAAAATCATCCATTACCGGAAGAATATTGATTAAAAGGCTTTCACCCGCCGAACGGGTCAGCTCCATTTTTTCTTTAAGGGTTCTTTTCCGGTAGTTATCGAATTCGGCATGAAGGCGTAGGTACTGGTCGTTTTTTTCGGCCAGTTTTTGTTCCAACTCTTCAATTTTTCCGTCTGATTTATCTTTTTTGGGTTTTCGGATCACTCTCTTTTTTTCTTCTTTCTGAAGGTCTTGTTCGTTCGGACTGTTTTGTGTTTCTTCCTGGGTTGTCTGAGTGTCCATCTTGTCTGTTTTTTCTTCTTCCATAGTATTCCTCTTCTGATCGATTTTTTATCTAGTTTGCGTTGAAATTCGAGCGACGAATTTACAAATTTTCTGCCAAAGACGGTTTCCGGTCAATATGGCACGTGTCGATTTCCATCTGTGACAAAAAGGGATAATTATCCACGCAGACAACGGAAGCAGCCAATTGCTAGAGGCCTGTCCATGTCGTCTACAAAGAGAAAGAAAAGCAATACTTCCTTCGGGTATCTTCTCGTTATGCGTTGTTATTTTGCCAGCTCGCTCAGGGCTTTTTCCAGCATGGGGCCGCGAAGGTTACGGGCAAGGATGATTCCGTTGCCATCGATCAGGAAATTGGCCGGTATGCTGTTTACCCGGTAAACGGTTGCGTATTTGGCATACCATCCTTTCAGGTCGCTCACATGGTAGGGCCATTCGAGTTTGTCGGCAGCAATGGCCGATAACCAGCGTTCTTTGTTCTGATCGAGGGAAACACTGTAAATGGTAAATCCTTTTCCGTTCGTAAAATTACGATCTTTAAACTTCTTATATGCAGCTACAACTGTTGGATTTTCAGCCCGGCAGGGGCCACACCATGATGCCCAGAAATCGATCAAAACCAATTTTCCACTGAGTTGAGACAGATCAATGGGTTCACCATTAACTCCCGTTTCGATGATGTTGGGCGCTTTGTTCCCGATATTTGTCCCCAAAACGGCTTGTACGGGGTCTGCAGCCCGTGTTAACGACGAAGCCGAAACGACAAAGACGAACAATATACCGATAATAATTTCTTTCTTCATGGTTCTTTTTTAAAGTGAATAAACAAATATCGTGCTATTTGGTTTGCGGATATTTGTATTTAATGATCAATGAATCTTTCAAAATCAGGAAAAAGGCAATGAAGCCAAAAATCTGGAGGCCGATGAAGAGCCCCATCGATTTCACTTTCGACTGACTAATGTTAAACATGAGAAGGGGAAAGAGAATCTGGATGAAATAATAAAGGGCAAAATTGATGCTGAAGAAGCGAAGGGCGATTTTCCAGTTCAGCCGTTTATCAAAAAAAAGGGCGAATTGCCAGGCCAGCAGAAGGACAACGGGGAGGCAATATTCGACCGATATCCGGGTCATCCGATCGGGGTAATGACAGTAGATCATTGTTTTGCCTTCTTGTTCAAAGCGTTCCACTTCGGTTCGTTCGATGTCCGAAAATCGGGATGTGACTTTTTCGACCCCGCCGGCCACAAACCGGGCGTAAACTGTTTCGCCGCCGTTCTCCCAAACAAAATACAGGGCGATACTGGCAACGATGAAAAGGATATTGCGCAGGGTACGGTTCATGTTACTTGCTTTTTGACGTTTCTGTTGCCGGAACCTTTTTTCGGTTCATGTATTTGTTGGCCAGTTCCCATAATCCCCAGATCACAATAACCAGCAGGATGTTCCATACATAATCGTGCATCACGTTAAATATTTGCGGATATTTGCGGCCAACGACACCGAGCATAACAATTCGCAGCGAGTTGATGACGGCCAACAGAACGAACAACCCGGAGCCAATGATTAGTTTTTGTTTTATCGGCCAGCGTGAAAAAAGAACGAGCGAAATCATGGCAAGATAGGCGTGGTAGGCCGAGCATTCGATTTCGATGATCATTGGGTAGTTGCTGATGACAATCGATTTGTAATTAACCACCAGGGTTGTAACCATTCCGGTACCGTCGCCCACAATCCGCGAAGGTATGAACATGGCTTTTGCCAGCCCGTGCGAGAGATACGTGGTCAGATCGACAAAGACCATCGAAAACCATTGCTTGTTGGTATAATCCCAGGCAACTATGGCAACAAGGACCATCCAAAGAACGAAGGCTTTGATGAGTGGCAGCAACTCGTTAAATAGTTCTTTTCTTTTTCTTTGTTTCTCGGCTTTCTCCGAAATTTTCTTTTTTGGGTTTTTGCTCATGAAGCGATTTTTAACAGCTGTCTAAAATAGGATTTATTTTTGATCGGAAAAAATTTTGGGAACACTCGTATCGATACGGAAGGCAGCTTATTCGGTTCGTTCGATGCGGGCACCAATGGCATTAAGTCGCCCTGCAATGTCTTCGTAGCCCCGGTCGATTTGCTCGATGTTATGGATTTTGCTTTTTCCATCGGCCGAAAGAGCCGCGATCAGCAGGGCAACACCGGCACGGATATCGGGCGATACCATGGTGGTGGGGCGTAGGGTGTGCTTCCGGTCGAGCCCGATTACCGTAGCGCGGTGGGGGTCGCAAAGGATGATCTGGGCACCCATATCGATCAGCTTATCCACAAAAAACAGACGGCTCTCGAACATTTTCTGGTGAATGAGGACACTGCCCTTAGCCTGTGTGGCCACAACCAGGAATACGCTCAAAAGGTCGGGGGTTAAGCCCGGCCAGGGGGCATCGGCAATCGTCATGATCGAACCATCGATGAAACTTTCTATTTCGTAGTGGTCCTGTTCCGGAACCCAAATGTCGTCGCACCGAATCTCCAGGTTGATTCCCAGGCGGCGAAACGCGGTTGGAATCAGTCCGAGCTGGTCGACCCGTGCATTCTTGATGCACAGGGAGGAACGGGTCATGGCAGCCATACCGATAAAACTTCCCACTTCGATCATATCGGGAAGTATTGTATGTGTGCAGGCGTTTAGTTCGCGAACGCCTTCGATGGTGAGCAGGTTCGAACCGATACCCGAAATTCGGGCGCCCATGTTGGTGAGCATTTTGCACAATTGCTGAACGTATGGCTCACAGGCAGCGTTGTATATGGTTGTCGTTCCTTCGGCGCGAACCGCAGCCATGATGATGTTGGCTGTGCCGGTCACCGAAGCTTCATCGAGCAACATGGAACAACCTTTGAGCGACGTAGCGGATATTTCGTAATATTTTTCCCGTGGATTAAACGTGAAACAAGCCCCCAGATTTTGCAGTCCGATGAAATGGGTGTCGAGCCTGCGCCGGCCAATTTTGTCGCCCCCGGGCTGAGGAATGTAGCCTGTGCCGAAACGAGCCAACATTGGGCCTAAAATCATCACCGATCCTCGCAAACTGGCAGCCAGTTTTGCATAGCGCTCTGTTTTCAGAAAACCGGGATCCACCTTTTCGGCACAAAAACAATAGGCTCCCTTTTTTATTTTGTTGATTTCAACACCCAGTTCGCCGAGAATATCCATCAACCGTAAAACATCACTGATTTCGGGGATGTTTTGAATGACAACTTTTTCCCGGGTGAGGAGGGTGGCGCTTATAACCTGAAGCGCTTCATTTTTAGCTCCCTGCGGAACAATGTCTCCCTGCATGGGATGTCCGCCCTGAATAATGAATGTTGCCATAGGTCGGGATCTGGGTTAATTCCTTTCGTTTTTCCGGTAATCGTTTTTGTATCCCTGGTTTTTTTTATTGGTATTGAACGCTTTCTTTTTCGGTTTGTTGAAGATGAGGTCTTTTGTTTCGGAAAGCTGGAAGTCGTCGGGGACATCAATTTTGCCTTTCGACAATTCGTTGAAATCGGCCATAACTTTCTCGTCATCGACTGTTTCCTTGTTCCAGGTCAGGTAGCATTTTTTCATGTGGTCGGCAATCATCTGGATGAGAAGATCCTTTTCAGGGCCTTCGGGATACTCGGCGGCCCGTTTGATCATCATTTCCACAACCCTTCCATAATGCTTGTATTTTATTTCGCCATTTGCATAAGGAATCCTGTTGGGTTTTTCGGTCAACAGGGAACGGGAGGGCGGATCGTACGGATAGTCGATATCGAGCTGAAAATCGGTCATGATGGCCAGGTGGTCCCAAAGTTTATGTTTGAAATCGGGGATGTCGCGAAGAAAAGGATTCAGGTTACCCATCACATCGACAATGGCCTGGGCTCCACGGTTTCTTTCTTCCCGGTCTTCAATACTCATCACGTGGTTGACCATGTTTTGGATGTTTCTTCCGTATTCGGGTAATATCAGTTTTTTTCGGGTTGAATTGTAATCCATTTTTTAGTATTCTTTGATAATGAAAAGGCTGTCTGCTCGGGGTCACATTGGGTGATCACGAATGAAACTGCCGCAAATTTAGCAAACTATTCCCTACTTTACCAGCCAAAGAGGAAAAATGATCCAAAAGCGATTTTCTGACGGGTTCTTTGTTAATCAATCCGTTTCAGTCGGGCAAATTTGAGCAGTAGCTGTTTCCTTCCGGCTGTTTCGAACAGTACCGTTGCTTTCCGGTTCGAGTCGTCGCCCTCAAGATCGATTACTTTTCCCTGGCCGAAGCGTTGGTGCTCAACGTGGCATCCCAGTTCGATCCGGTCGGGGGTGTCGGCTTCAAAAGACGGGCGGGCCTGGGCTTGCTTTATTCGGGTAAGCCGTTGGTTTATTGGGCGTATTGGACTCTGCTCCGGGTCTTCGGAAAAACGTTTTAACGGAACGTTTTTCTTCGGGGAATCGAAGATGATTTTTTCGTCCTGATCCATCCGGTCGAAAAAGGACATCTTTTGCCGGTTGGATGGAAGTTCGAGGTATTGCTCATCGAGCTCCTCGATAAACCGACTGGGTTCACAAAAATTCAGTTGTCCCCAGTTGTATCGTTGCAGGGCGTATGAGAGCCATACATTTTTCATGGCACGGGTAAGCGCCACGTAAAAGAGGCGGCGTTCTTCTTCCAGCTCTTCGGGGCTGATGTAGCCGGTATACTGCGAAGGGAAGAGTTTTTCTTCGAGCCCGACAATGAACACATTTTTGAATTCCAACCCCTTGGCCGAGTGGACCGTCATCAGGGTGATCCGGTTCCGGTCGTCCTTTTTGTCGGTATCCTGATCGGTGATCAGCGCTACTTCTTCGAGGTAATTTTCCAGTCGGTTCGGCCGGCCTTCTTCCTGGGCGTTGAGGGAAAATTCCTGGATCGCGTTCAGCAATTCCTGGACGTTTTCGAACTTGCTCAGGTTTTCGGGGCTTTTATCCCGGTACAGATCTTCGAGAATTCCCGAACGGCGGGCAACCGTCAGGGCTGTTTCGTATGCCGAAGTCTGGGCCAGCTCCTGACGGAAGCTTTGGATCAATTCCAGGAAACCTTCGATTTTCCCCAGCGTTCCTTTGTTCAATCCGGCGGGGTAGCGATCGGGACGACAAAGCACTTCCCATATACTGACTCCGCTTCCGTAAGCCGCTTGTTCCACTTTCCCCAGGGTGGTATCGCCTATTCCCCGAGCCGGGTAGTTGATGATCCGTTTCAGCGCTTCGTTATCGGAAACGTTGATTACCAGCCGGAGATAGGCCAGCAGATCTTTGATTTCCTTTCGCTCGTAAAACGAAAGGCCGCCATAGATCCGGTAGGGAAGATTCAGCCGGCGCAATTGTTCCTCAAAAATTCTCGACTGGGCATTGATTCGGTACAAAATGGCATAATCGGAAAAGGCATCGTGAAGGGTGAACCGGTGTTGGTTCAGTTCATTCACAACCATCACCCCTTCTTCGTGATCGGTCAGGGCCTGCATTACTTTAATCCGCGAGCCGGCTTCGTTTTCGGAATACACTTCCTTGTGAAGCTG
>DAIMEA010000050.1:0-13904 GCA_036725585.1 Prolixibacteraceae bacterium
CGGTTTGCATTTATAACAACATGGTAATAAAAAAATCATCGTCATGAAACAAATCACCTTTCTCCTCTCATTCGTGTTTTTCTTCTTCAGTCAAACCCTCGTAGCCCAGATAACCCTGGAAATTATCCCGCCACCGCCCAACGAGCTCAACATGGAAACCTTCAACCAATCCATTATCATCACCAATGAAGGAAACGACGTGGTACCGGTTTTTCTGATTGTACGTGTTGATGAAGCCACCGACGGCCAAATAGTGGAAGGAACGACATCGGTGATGGAAGTTGCCCCGGGGGCAATGTATGCCAGCGAAGAAACCATCACGATGTTTCAGGCCACCTATCATCCGGCCTATGAATCAGGATTTTTCCGCTCAGGGAACGCGCCTTCAGGGAATTATACCGTATGTGTTCAGGCCTTCGATGCCACAAGCGAACAGGAACTCGACCGGAAGTGCATTCGTCAGGAAGTAGCTCTACCCCACCCGCCGATTTTGGTTTTCCCTCCCAACGGGGAAACGATTAAGGAAGATATGCCCATATTTACATGGACACCCCCGGTTCCCACCACTGCATCTGCCGAAGTGATGTACAAAATTGTGATCAACGAAACATTCGATTACCAGACACCCGAAGAAGCATTAACGTCAAGCCCGGTTTGGTTTACCGAGAATGAACTATACGAAACAACGTTCGTTTATCCTCTGGCTGCCCGGGAATTTGAACCCAATAAACAATACGTTTGGGCGGTTCAGTCTCTTTCGCCCGATGGCTTCCCGATTGGAGAAAACAACGGATGGAGCGAGGTCTATTCGTTTTTGGCTTCACCCGGGAATGAAGAAGAACAGCCCCTGGTCTTTTTGATACCCGCCGAAGGAGAAAGCATTGGCCAAAAACCCGTTTTTGCCTGGATCCCCCTGCCCATCGAAGGAGTAAGGTACACACTTTATTTTTGGCTGAAAGATCCGGAAATCCATATCGGGAATACGAAAGACAAACCATCAGAAATCGATACGGATAAACGCATCATCGATACCGGCGATTTGTCGTCGTTCACGATTGCAGAGGAAAATGAAAACAGGACAGAACCCTTCTTCGTTTCGGAAACAACAGAAGATCCCCGGTATACCTATCCCGAGTCGGCTCCTCTTTTGGAAAACGGTCAAACACTCTTTTACCAGGTGCGGGCCACGATTCCCGATGCTTTTTCCGACAGATACGCACATTCCAACCAAAGCGCTGTCCGAAAGAACTTTGTTGATGAAAACCTGGAAGAAATGGGATGCGACTCTGCACGAATGCGGGCCGTTAATGTACAAATTGAACTGGAGCTGACCGCCGTAAAACAGAATCTTTGCTCGATTCAGGGAGACATCGACGGTCTGAAAAACAAACTATCGATGCTCGACAGTTTGCAAAACCTTCGGGACAGCCTCCAGGGGGAACTGGAAACCGCACAGGGTTTTTACGACACCCTCGAAAAAATGAAAAATACGGCCGTAAACCATCTCCAGGAAGAAATCGATGAAATCAACATGCTCACACCCGATGCCTGCTTTGGCAACTGGAGAACAAGCTTCCGAAACCGCTCAAACCTGAGTCCTTCTGCCTTTAATTATTATGCCAGCAAAACCGAGAAAATGGTCGAAAATTGCAAAAACCGTTCTGTTCACAATCTTGAAGAAAAAAAGAAAGACTTGGAGCGGGATGCAAACAAGCAATACTTTGGGGTGATGGAAGATGTTGCAACCATCATCGCCCAAAAAAAGAATGAGGTCGACCGGCTGAATAACGAGATTGAAAACGCGAAGAATGCGATCGGGACAATGGCCGGGAACATAACGCTTTCCCTGCAATCGGTACAACCCGCCTGGGAGGCAATAATCCGTTATTCGACCGACAACTGGTATTGTGTGAAATGTGAACCTCCGCACCCGCTGATACCCGACCAGGTTGCAGCCATGGATCAATGTCTGGACGCGATTTTACAGAAACTCGGGCAATTAAAGAATGTTGTCGGGAGTCATCACGCCGGGGAGGATCCGTCGGCAGATGCTTTTCGCTATTTTAATCCCGAACCGGCAAAAAAATGGATCGATGAAATCAATCAATTGCGGTCACAGTTGAAAAACATGCCTCCCCAACCGGGCACCCAGATGGTTCCGGCTTGTTGCGAAGCAATTTTTGTCCGCTTAAGCCAGCATTATCTGTACAACAACACGGTTCTCCTTTATGGTTCACACAACAATCCCCGCGTGAGTGAAGCTCAACGCTACGGTTTGTACGGCATGAACCGGATTGTTGTTCCTTCCGACCCGCTGGCCTACCGAAACGGCAGAGATGCCCGCGACAATTACCGGGATGCCCGGGATGCATTTCAAAAGGAAGTCCGGGAAAAACGATCGGAGCTGAATGCGCTCATCAAACAAATGGAAAAGGGAGGCTCTCCCGGGAGCAGCGGGGGAAAGAAGAATATTGTGAAAGGATTCAGCGATCCCCGTTCCATTGCCCTGCATGGTCGCATAAAGGCAAACGAGCTGAGGCCTCGATCCAATAACGAGCTGAATCGTTTCATCGATTCGTTGGCCCAAGCCCTCTCCCGTCAGTATACCCAACAACAATTGGCCAACAGCCGAATCGAACTGGGCGAAATACGCACCCGTTGTGCCACCTTCAAATTATGCCTTTCCGAAGCGGGTGGCTTACTGGGCGACCGCGACACCCGACGCGATGCCATCCGAAACAACATGGAACAATTGCGCAACCTGCTGAATAATAAAATAAACGCACTAAACGGCCGGATAGAACAGGCCAAGCGATCGCTCGAAGAACTAAACAGCCAGATATCCGACCTGGAGGAGGAAGTCAGAAATTTGGTCTCGGAAGCAAGTGTGAACAATTCCATCCTCAATCCGGGAATGAAGCAGGAAATCATCAACAGAATCAGGCAGGCACGACAGGATTTGCAATCTCTGCAACGCGATCAACAACTATTCCGGGGACGAATTAACGCGCTGGAAAATAAACGACAACAGGCACAGCAACGGGCAACGGCACTTCAAAGCCATATTGATCAATTCAATAACAACCACCAAACCAACGGTCCGACAACAATACAGACCATTGGAGAATGCGAACGTTTGAAAAGATCCCTCAACGCCGAACTGAACCAAATGGAACAAGAACAACAAAACCGGGAGCAACAGGCAAATGACGCCGCCAACGATGCCCAGTCGGCCATCAACGATACCGCCCCACTGGAAAATGAAATCGGCGATGCTTCGGCACGGGCTTCGGGTGCCATCCGCCGGGCTTCGGGCATTAACAGCAGGTTCGATGACGAAGTAGCTAAACAGACACGAATAAATGAGGAGGCCCAAAAAAGAGAAGACGAACGGAAAAGGCGGGCCTGCATCGAACAATGCAAAAAGTATTCCCAACAAATTCTCGATGAACAAAAAGATGCGATGAAGGATGAGCTACGGGCCCAAATGGTCCAATTATTGGATAAAGGGATGGAATATGCCCAGAATGAACTGGAAGGCCAACTATCGGAAATGGAGAATAAATGCAAGAATGAAATACAGGATGCACTTTCCATCCTCAGAAACATGGCCAACACAGAAAACATGCGTCCGACTGAGCGTTTGCATGCGTTAAGCGAAATCATGGGCAAAGCCAGCTCGTTACTGAACGATGCCAGCAATACAGCTTCCCTCGCCGGAGGGACGCTGGCAACCTCTCTGTCGGCCTATGCCGCCGGTATTGGCGTTTATGCGAAACTGGCCACCATCTTTGCCGATGCACTGACGGAACTGGAGCAACTTTTAAATAAAAAGAAGGCCGGTATCATCAATACAACCCTCGACCATCAACTTAGTCAATTCGATCAGTGCCTGTGCCGCCGGGAAAATTCCATCAACTCGTATCCCAACATCAACGACTTCCTCGAAGCAGAATGGGAAAGAATATCACCCCAACAATTGTTTGAAATTGTAGGAACAACGGTATCCAACGACGAAGAGAAAAAGGAAATCATTGGGATCGTTCGGTCCTACTATTTCACCGAAGCAAAAGCCCGCCTGCTGAAATGTTGTCTTCAGCAATCGGTCGATGCCTACGAACAGAGGCTCGAAGCTGCGCTGAAGGAGATGGAAGAAACAGAATAAGAAAAAGAACAACAGCAATGATGCCCTGAGCGCAACACTTTATCCCCGGGCAATTGCTATTTTTGCTCCATGAAAGCAGAAATTGTAACCATCGGCGATGAAATCCTTATCGGGCAGATTGTCGATACCAATTCGGCCTGGATGGCCGCCGAACTGAACGCCATTGGGATAAGCATAGCCCAGATCACTTCGGTTAGCGATTCGCCCCAACATTTGGTCGATGCCCTGAATTTAGCCCGAAAACGGGCCGACGTAGTGCTGATGACCGGCGGCCTGGGCCCGACCAAAGACGACCGGACAAAAAAGGTTTTGACCGATTATTTTCACTCCACCCTGGTAATCGATGAAAGAACCCTGGAACACGTCAGCCAGTTTTTTAAAAAACGCGGGCTCGGAGTGAACCAGTTAAATAAAGATCAGGCGCTGGTTCCCGAATGTTGCGAGGTATTGTTTAACCCACTGGGCAGCGCACCCGGTATGTGGTTCGAAGAAGATAATACAGTGTTTGTATCGATGCCCGGGGTCCCGTTCGAAATGAAGCAAATCATGACCGACCAAGTCCTCCCCCGCCTGGCGGGGCGTTCGGGAAGGGGAAAAATTGTGCACAAAACGGTCCACACCATCGGGATCCCCGAATCGATCCTGGCCGAAACGATCGAAGATTTTGAAAACGCGCTTCCCGAATACATCCACCTGGCCTACCTGCCCAGTCCGGGGCTGATCCGTTTGCGTTTTTCCGCTTACGGAAACGACAAAATCCTGCTGCAAAATGAAGTGGATCGTCAACTCAGAACGTTGCGAACCCTCATCCCCGATGCGATATTTGGCTATGACGATACCAGCCTGGCTGCTGAAATCGGAAAAATTCTGCTGGCACGAAAAGAAACAGTGGCTACTGCCGAAAGCTGCACCGGCGGATACATAGCCCACCTGATTACTTCTGTGCCCGGCAGTTCAACCTGGTACAAAGGCTCGGTAGTAGCCTATGCAAACGAAGTGAAAAGGAATGCGCTCAATGTTTCGGAACAGGCGTTGAAGGAATATGGAGCCGTGAGCGAAGTCGTGGTGAAACAGATGGCCGAAGGAGTCCGCAGCATCATGAATTCTACCTGGGGCATTGCCACCAGCGGCATTGCCGGCCCCGATGGTGGCACTCCCGAAAAACCGGTGGGTACGGTATGGATCGCCGTAGCCGGCCCCGACGGGGTGATCGCCGAAAAACACAGCTTCTCGAACGACCGGGAACGAAATATTTTACGGGCAAGCCTTACAGCTCTTAATCGTTTGCGATTGAAAATTATTGATCCCTGCACGAAACCTTTACAAGAATAAGGCTCCCTGTCATTGCCGCATTATGCCCAAAAATTTTGGATGGGAACTCTGAATGGCACCTTTCAACAACAGTCCTAGTAACATTAAATCTAATCGGTATAGGTATACGAATAGCTTATGCCCTGCCCGTCGGATGGGTATTTCTTGGTAACCCTGCCCTGATCGTCATAATCATAACCATACTCGTACGAAATATTTTTCCCTCCCAGGAAACGATTCTCTTTAGAAACGAGATTCTTATCCGGAAGCCCCATCCAGGTCATTCCTCTATTAACCATACTGATCGTATTAGCATGGTCATTGTATTCATAATAAACCGTATCAACTTCATCATAAAGATTTGAGGTCTCATTTTTTAATGTATTCCCATCGGCCAGACAAAGCGTTTGGGCCCGCAAAAAACCCGACATGGGATCTTCGGCATTGCGTGTTCTCACCGAAACAACTTCCGGTTCTCTGTAAATATCCCTCGAAATTCTTTTTTTCCTGTTTCCATTCTCAATCTCATACGAAGCGAAGAAATACATTTTTTCCAATTCGTATCGTTGTTCCGATTTCACAAGATATCCATCATCGTTATATTCAAACTTTGCCGTAGACTCAACAACTCCGTTGTACAGGGTATGCGATGAATCAACCCATCCCGAAACATTTAGATAATTGTACGTAACCCAGGGAGTGTCATTTCCCGACACGTATTCGTATTTGATCACCTGATCCGCCCCAAAAATATAACGCGAGAAATAGTAACCGGTCATATAAAAGGCTATATGAGACGATTCGATCAACCGGCCCTGTTCATCGTGAGTGTAAAGAGAATGATTTAACAGCTCTTCTGCTTCAAAAATGGTTTCTGTTTCGATCCGGACAAGTTGGTCTTTGTTATCCGGATCTTCCTTATCACAGGAAAACAAAAAAACCAACAAAGCGAACAGGGAAATAATAATGATACGTCTCATATTTCGTCTTTTTTGAGATTGATTATAATCTAAAATGCAAACAAATGTACAAAATGATGATGGAAATGAAACGAACAGGCAAAATAATTGAAGGGTAGATAATCATTAACTAAGGCAATTCAAGGTTCATTAAACGAACGATAACCAAAAATCAGGTTGTCCATAAAGCCCTGTAAGGGCGTAATAGCAATAGCCCAGGGCAACGCCCTGGGTAAAAGGACGCGTGCAGAAAAACCGTTCGATCCTCCCGGCCGGTTTAGCAGTAGAATTTTGTATCGAACGGAACAGCCGTGCGTTGAAATTATCATTAGTTATTAGAACGTTATGCTGCCCTGCATGAAACCTATGAGCCCACTTCAGGCTTTCTGTCCTTGATGCATTTTGCCTAAAAAATTTGGGTGAAAACTCGGAATGACGGGTATTTGAGAAGTTTTTTCGGTATTCGATATATTTCCGTTAAATTTCGATACTCTTTTCGCACGGATGATGGATGGAATAAAAAACTTAAAAACAGATGGATATGATAACGTTTCGGCAAAATAGCATAAAAAAATCGTTTCGTTTTCTTAGCGCAAAAACAAGCATTTTCGTGATACTGCTGGGTCTATCGCCGCTTCTCAAAGCGGAAGGCGGCCTATGGAAGAGCCAGATTACCGGTGGTGATATTGCTTATACAACAAGCGAAGCCGCATTGCCCCTCAAAGATGCCAAAGGGAATTATGTAACCGTGGTTTATCTTGAAAACCTGGGCTTTGAAAAAATGGGAGGAAACAGCAACGAAGAAAACGTTGCCTGGTTGCTTTCGCAAGGTTACCGGGTTATCGAGCTGGACTATGCCCATCACGCAAGCGCCGTTTCCCCAACCATCAATCAGGACATTATCGCCATCAACGATTCGATCTCGGGGGGGTTGTTCTGCGGGCACAACAATTGTTCCAAATACCAATCGTATGTGTTGTTCGAGGGATATCGTATCCGGCGCAACGTTCCCTACTTCCAGGACGACCCTGAAGTGTACAACTATTACTATAGAGCCCAGGGCGATTCACTGTACATGGACATTGTTTACCCGGCATTGGCCTCCGAAAAAGTACCCCTTGTATTGTCATTTTCGTACAGCAACAGCGATCCCGACAATCCGCACCAGCGTTTGTTTCTGGGCTATACCCTGTCGATGTTCGACGACTCGTTTCTCGAAGGCGCCCCGGCAAACGGCATCGCCTGGGCCATTGCCGATCATCCGAAATATTGTCCCTGGGGGCAGCCCAACGATTACAAATCGTTTGAGGTGAATCCCGATGCAGCCCAAAAAGTGAAGTCGGCCGTGCGAACCCTGCGCATTTTGGGCGAAGATCTGGGACTTTCGGGTAAAATTGGGATTTATGGCTTTTCCCGCGGATCGGATGCCGGCTCGATGGCCGTTGGCGATAAACCGGATCCGGTGGTCGACAATGCCGGTTTCAACATCGGAGTTTCCGACGATGTGCAGGCCGCCGCCCTGGGACCGGGGGTTTTCGATTTCACCCAGATCTTTAATGCTACCGGCGATGGAGACAGTAACCTGGAACGACTCTGTCCGGAACTGTGGGGAAACCTGGAAAATAATTACGACCTCTGGTATTCAATGGGGGCAGCGTACTTTGTCGAAACAGCAGCATCGGCGCCTGTACTTTTCTTTTACAACACCGACGACAGTCCGTATTACCTCGATCAGATTAAGCACTTCAAAATGAAGCTCGACAGTCTGAATGTGCCTACGGATTCCCTGATCAATCATGGTTCGGGGCATTCGGTTCCCAAAACCGATGAATCCCTGTCGAAACTTTATTCCTTTTTCAGCCAATATCTGGCAAGCGAAGAAGATACAACAACCATCGATACAACGGTTGTTGTTGGAGTGAATGATCCTGTTTGGAATCCATTACCGGTTACAATTTCGCCTAATCCTGTTACCGACCGGCTAAACGTCAAAGCCGGCGTGTCCGATCCGGGCAGGGTGCAACTGGCGGTGTATCATCTTTCCGGTGCACGGGTATATACGCAGGGAGAATACACGCTTCAGGTCGCTCAAAATCATCTATCCGCATCCCTGGATGTGTCAGCCCTTCCACCCGGAATCTACTTCATCCGTATTCTGTCGGACAGAAAACAGGGCATGGCCAGGTTTGTAAAAAAATAAATTGCTTAGTTTTGCAGATATACCTTTTGTGATGTCGATAAGCGAAAACCTGAAGTACCTAAAAGCAAGCCTGCCCCCGGGGGTGAAGCTGGTGGCGGTTTCCAAAACCAAATCCGACCCGGAAATCCTCGAGGCTTACAACACAGGGCAAAGGGTCTTCGGCGAGAATAAGGTACAGGAACTGGCAGCCAAATACGAGCGAATGCCCCGGGATATCGAATGGCACCTCATCGGGCATCTGCAAAGCAACAAGGTAAAATACATCGCCCCCTTCGTTTCGATGATTCATTCGGTCGACAGCGGTAAACTGCTGGAAGTAATCGACCGTGAAGGTGAAAAAAACAAACGGGTTATCGACTGCCTGCTGCAGTTTCATATTGCCCTAGAAGAAACGAAATTCGGACTCTCCCCCAACGAAGCCCGGGTAATCCTTTCATCGGAAGAATACCTCAAGATGAAACACGTCCGGATTTGCGGCGTCATGGGCATGGCGACTTTCACCGACGATACCGCCCGGGTACGCCGGGAATTTCAATTTTTGCACGATACATTTATCCGGCTGAAAAACGAGTACTTTGCCGACCATCCTGCTTTCCGGGAATTATCGATGGGCATGTCGGACGATTTCCGGCTGGCAATGGAATGCGGAAGCACCATGGTCCGTATCGGAAGCGCTGTTTTTGGCGCCAGAAAATATTTATAAAATGTGATACCATGATCGATTTACAAACCAATTACATGGGCTTGTTGCTGAAAAGCCCGATTATCGCGGGCAGTTCGGGAATTACTGCCTCGATAAACCAAATCCGCCAGCTGGAAGCTGCAGGAGTGGGCGCGGTCGTTCTGAAATCGCTTTTCGAAGAGCAAATACTGCTCGAAGTAAACGATGTAATTGCCTCGAACGAAAGCAATACCCAATATCCCGAAGCAGAAGAATACCTCCGGAATTACACGAAAGTCCATTCGGTCCAGAAATACATCTCCCTGATTTCCGAAGCCAAAAAGGCCGTGAAAATTCCGGTTATCGCGAGCATCAACTGCATCAGCGCTACCGACTGGATCTCCTTTGCTGCCGAAGTGGAAGAAGCCGGCGCCGACGGTCTGGAACTGAACATCTACGAGCTCCCTTCGGACCGAAACAAGACATCCGACACCTACGAAGAAAAATATTACCGGATTGTAAAAGCCGTGAAAGCGAAAACAAAGCTTCCTGTTGCTGTGAAAATCAGTCCTTATGTGTCGAACCTGGTCCGTTTTGTCGACCAATTGCACGCGAACGGCGCCTCGGCAGTCGTTTTGTTCAATCGCTTTTATGAACCCGATTTCGACCTCGACAAACTGGAGTTCGTTTCGTCGGAGGTGATGTCGTCGCCGGCTGATCTAAACCGTGCTTTACGCTGGACAGGCATTGTAAAAGGAAAACTGCCCAACGTGGAACTGGCCGCATCGACCGGCATCCACAACGGCGCGGCTGTGGTGAAACAAATACTGGCCGGAGCACAGGTCACCCAGCTTTGTTCCACCTTGTACCTGAACGGCATCGACGTGGTGAAAAGCATCGAAAGCGATCTGAAAGCCTTCATGAAAAAGTGGGGCTTCGAAACCCTGGCCGATTTCCGTGGACGAATGAGTTATGCCCAAATTGCTTCGCCCGAGGTGTACGAACGGGCCCAGTTCCTGAAGTATTTTTCGAACCGGAAAGAATCATGAAAGTACTTTTTATCGGGGGCTCTGGCATCATCAGTTCGGCTTCGACCGAATTGGCAATTGAAAAAGGGATCGAACTGTACCACCTCAACCGGGGTCAATCGTCCTCCATCCGCCCGGTTCCTCCCGGGGTAATCCCCATCCGGGCCGACATCCGGAACACCGAAGAAACAGCCCGTGCACTGGCCGGGCATTCCTTCGATGTGGTTGCCGACTGGATCTCTTTTGTGCCCGAACAACTGGAACAGAATCTGAAGCTCTTCGAAGGGAAAACACGCCAATACCTGTTCATCAGCAGCGCTTCGGCTTACCAAACCCCGCCCCAGCAATTGCCGGTGACCGAAGAAACCCCGCTCGAAAACCCGTTCTGGGAATATTCGCGAAACAAAATTGCCTGCGAAAATTATTTAAAAGAAGAAGCTTCCCGTTATGGGATGAAATACACCCTTGTACGGCCCTCGCACACCTACGACAAAACCCTGCTACCCTTCGACGAAGGCTACACGGTGGTCGATCGGATGCTGAAGGGAAAGCCGGTGGTGGTTTTGGGCGACGGCACCTCGATCTGGACCCTGACCCACCACCGCGATTTTGCCAAAGGCCTTGTGGGTTTGCTGGGACATCCCAGGGCGATGGACGAAATTTTCCACATCACTTCCGACGAATGGCTCACCTGGAACCAGATATATACCCTCGTGGGAAAAGCCTTCGGCGTTCAACCCCGCCTGGTACATGTTCCCTCCGAAGTGATTGCCTCTTACCACGAAGCCCTGGGCGCCGGTATGCTGGGCGATAAATCGCACAGCATGATCTTCGACAACAGCAAAATCAAGTCGGTGGTACCCGAATTCCGGTGCACCATTCCCTTTGCCGAAGGCGTTCACGAAATTGCCCGCTGGTACCGGAACAACCCTGCCTGGCAAAAAACCGACCCGGAAATGGACCGCCTGTTCGACCAGCTTGCTGCAAAAATTCAATCGATACGAAAAATCTAAAAACCTGTATAATGCGCAATACAGCCCTATGTTTTTTCATGATGCTCCTGCTTGTTTCCTGCGACGAAATCAACACGGTAACCGTTTCCGTTGCCGATGAATTTTCAGCAGAAGGGAACGGAACCATGGTTTTGACGACAGAAAAAGAAGGCGACGACATTCAACTGAAGGGCAGCCTGGAACTGATCTATGGAATGTTCACCGTATGCCTTACCGGTCCCTCCATGGATACCCTTTTCCTGAAGACCTGGGCCGAGCCCGGCAAATTTACGCTCGATGAAAAGTTCACCCGGGAAATGGGCGATTTTACGTTCTCCTATTCGATCAGAAAAGAAGAAAGTCATTTGCCCGAGGGCAGTTTTGATTTCGACCTGACGTGCAAAAATTGAATGGGGCCTTTACAACACGAACACCGGAACCAACTCGACGAATCGTTTTTTGCCGAGGGTTATAACCTGGCCCATGCCTTTCTGTTTAAAGAATTTTCGAAGGAAAATCTTTTTGCAGCCCAGCGCCGGCTTTTTACGGTTGTTGATGAATTGATTGCAAGCTTTCTGGGTCATGCCGCCGAACAGGGCTCCCCCACGGAATGCCGGATGGGCTGTTCGTTTTGCTGCCACCAAACCGTACTGGCCAGTCCGCCGGAACTTTTCTTTCTGGCCGATTTTCTTCAGAAAAAATTCAGGGAAGACGCCCTTCAGGTAATCCTCGACCGGGCAAAAGCAAAACACGGGGAAACCGCGAAACTCAGGATGGACAAACTGCTGAAATACAAAAAAACCTGCCCGCTACTGCATCCCACTGGAGGGTATTGTCGCGCGTACCAGGCCCGCCCTATTGCCTGCCGAATCTATCTTTCAAAAAGCGTAAAAAGTTGCGAAAATGACCTGAACACCCCTAACGACGACTCTGTTTTCCCTGATCTTTTCGAATGGCCGCTCCGTGCCGGACGCATGCTGAACGAAGGCTTTCTGGCCCGTGTTCGAAAAGGGCGCGAAGATAGCCTTCAGATGACAGAAACGACCATTGAATCGGGCATTTTGAAAGCCTCGGAAACGGGCAATTTGGCCAAATGGATTTCCGGCAAAAATTCGTTTCCGCCCAACCGGCTATAAATTTTCCGGAACGGATTCCTGTTCGTTATACAATTTCACCCCCAGCCAGAAATAACCCACGCCCAGTAAAGTAATACCGGCAGTTTGGGAAAAATAACGTATCGGCCCCGAGAAATAACTGGTGCAAAGCAAGAAAGTACCCAACAGGACCACAAGCCCGATGCCTTTACCGTGACGGCGGTAAAATGTAGCTCCGAGCATCATGTTTCCAATGCCAAAGGAAAGAATCCCCAACGATGTTGCAACCATAAAAAGCGTACTGGTATAAATAGGGCCGTTGGTCACCGATAACAAATCCGGATCGACCGGGGCAATGATGGGCCACAAAATAGCCTCATAAAAAGCGACACCACTGTACACAAATAAACCAATAACCATAAACACCATCATAAAAGCCTTGCGCTTTCCCAGTTCACCCAGTTCACCGGTAGCATAAAAAAGAAGGAAAATCATCCAGGAAATAACCATGAGGACCTCCAACGAATTGACCGGAATCCATGCCGGATGGTTGATCAGCGTGGCATAACTGACGCTTACCTGCTTAAAGGGAAGAAACAAGGTATACGACCACCACCAAAGCAGCAGGGAGGCTCCGGTGATCAGAGCCGGGATTGCCGATTTTTTCTTCATAGTAAGATTGTATTTAAAAATAATTTTAAAACACAGACATTTTTCGCATCGTTTACCCTGTAAAAAGGAAGAAAAAAAAATGGAAATAGTGTATGTTTGCGAAATGAATCTACTGAAAATAAATCCTGTCAGCGAAACATATCCATGAAATGGATTTTCCTTTTATCCCTTTTCCTTTTGATCGGAGCGATGGGCGCTGCACAAACGAACCTTATTCCCTGCTGGGTTGTAAAAGCAGATGATTTTGAAAACAACCTGGATGGATGGGGAATCCTTCCTGCAGACAGTCTTCTCCAACCTACTATTGCCGAAGGAATGGGGTGCGAAAACACGAAGGGTTTGGTCGTACATACAGGCCAACATGCCAGTTACCTTTACCGGTCGGGATTGCGGTCTTCAACCGAGGGCTACCTGACTTTTTGGTTTCATCCCGGTACGGTTTCCATCCCCGACACTTCCGGTTGGTTCACCGGGAACAGTTTCCGCATTGCCAGCATTTTGGGTGGCGACGGCTGGCACGCCCTGGCTGCCCTCAGGATCCGGCAAAGCGAAACGGGTATCCGGGCCTTTCTCGAATACCGCAATCCCGATACGGGAACGCAATACGATTACGAAACCGGCGAGATGGATATCCTTCCCCAATGGCAAAAAATCACCCTCGGCTATGTCGTCGATTCGTGCATCCGGGTGTGGCGAAACGACACCCTGGTAAGGGAACTTACCGGGATCGACCATTCAGCAGAAAGCGGATCCATCATCGAATTGGGAAAAGCAAGCAGCAATTCGGCCATCGTCCCAAAGGGAATCATCCGTTACGATTCG
>DAIMEA010000051.1:0-13764 GCA_036725585.1 Prolixibacteraceae bacterium
ACATTTTTGCAGGACATTGCCGCCACCGTCCAGGAGCTTTTTATGCGCGAAACGCTTCTGAAACTCGACGATCTCTACACGCTAACCGGATGCAAAAATTTGTACTACACCGGGGGTTGTGCCCTGAATATTCATACCAATTCGGCCATAGTGGAAAGCCGTTTATTCGATCATGTATTTATACCGCCCTGCCCCGACGACTCGGGCCTGGCGCTCGGAGCTGCTGCTTTTGGAGAATGGAAAAAAGGGCATAAAATACAGAAACACCCTCCGTACCTGAATAACTGGGGAATTACCGGACCTTCGTTCGACTATTCGCCGGAGGACGTGGGGCATGCAGCAGAAATGCTGGTTCAGGGGAAAGTGATCGGTTTGTGTAACGGCCATGGAGAAGCCGGCCCACGGGCCCTGGGAAACCGGAGTCTGCTCTCTCTGCCCTCCAAACAACTGGCCCATAAAGTAAGCGTCGAGCACAAGCAACGGGAGTGGTACCGGCCGGTTGCCCCTGTTATGCTCGACAAAAACACCCGCCATTTTACCGGGAATAACACCATTCATCCGCTCACCCGCTATATGCTCCTCGATGTGAAAATTCCCGAAGAACGACAGGCCGAAATTGCCGGAACCATCCATGCCAACGGCACAGCCCGCATCCAAACCCTCTTTAGCCGCGACGAAAATCCCTACCTGTACGACCTGCTCTCGCTCCTCGATCAGAAATACGGAGTGAAGGCACTGGTAAACACATCGTTCAACAGCAGGGGCGAGCCCATGGTCCATACCGGTTCCGATGCCCTTGAATCGGCCCGCAACATGGGGATTGATGCCGTGGTCATCAACGGGAAAGTGCAGACCCTGGCCGGATAAGAATTCTCCTGCCGGTCTTCACCTCTTTTCCTTTTTCTACAAAAAAGCTATTTTCGAAAAACCATTCAACCGTCCTGTTATGAACCTGTTCGTCCGAATTCTTTTTTTTCCGCTTGCGGCAATCCGCCTGGTCCTGATCGTGCTGAACACGCTGATTTCGATGCTGCTCAGCATGGCCGAAGATTATCTTACCGGCACAAAAAGGCCCTATCGCTTTCTCAGCACCCGCTATTGGGGGAAAAGCTGCCTGCTGATTCTTGGATTCCGTGTTGCAGGAAACAAGCGCCCGGCGGTACGAAAATACATCCTGATGTCGAACCACCGGAGTTATATCGACATTTTTGTATGGGCAGCTCTCTCGCCATCCACATTCGTGGCGAAGGCCGAACTGTTGCATTGGCCCCTGATCGGCCGGGCCCTCCAATCGATACGGGGCATTACCGTGCGGCGCGATGAGATGAAAAGTCTGCTCGAAACCATGCAAAAGATGGGAAAAGCGATCGAACAGGGTATGTCGATCACCCTGTTCCCGGAAGGGACCACATCAAAAGGGGATGGAATCCTCCCCTTCAAAAACGGGAGCTTTAAAATAGCCGCCCAACTTCAAGCCCCGGTTATTCCCTGTGCATTGTTTTATCCCTGCCGGGCCCATTGCTGGGTAGGCAGCGATACTTTTATCGGCCACTTCCTGCGGGAAATGGGAAGACCTTTTTCCCGTGTGTCGGTTTGCTTCGGAGATCCTGTTGTGGAATCTGATTTTTCGGTTCTGAAGGGAAAAATCCGGGCCACCATAAACGAGATGCTTGAGAAAATGGAAAATAATTCAGGGAAAGACACTTCCCGAGTCGAGTAATGAACCAACAGATTTCCTTTCAGGAAGCATGCAACGAAACGCGATTCTGAAAAAAATAACACATTGATATTCCGAAATATATGCTTGGTCAGATTCCTCCCATTCGGTCGAAATGACACTTTTGAGACAGCCTCCGGTCCTCTTACATAATGGCATAATTGAAGGTAATACCAAACTTCGTGTTCCGCATCTCGTATCCGTCGTTGGTCGAATGGGGCGCCTTCAGGTTGTACTGGTAATAAAGCTTCAGCGTCAGCTGGTCGCTAAACATGTACTCGGCCTGAAAATCGACGCCAAACATCTGTGTTCCGTTTTGCAAAATCCCTTCAGGCTCATTGATGGGCCGGAAAATGGTTTTGTAGTTGCTGCTGGTAAGCGCCAACTGCATGTTGATGTCGTTCGAAACGGTTTTCGATTGTCGTTTGGTTTTCACAATCATGTCGAGTCCGGTAAAACGATACCCGACTCCAAGGGTAAACTCTGTCCGGATCATCTCGTTCATCTGCAGGTTGGCAAAGCTGAAATTCAGATTCCGGGTCCGGCGCATTTCGAAACGGGTGCTTAAATCGTTCACAAAGCCGATGTCGATATTGATAAGCGGACTGAAATCCTCAACAATGCTCACCGAGGTAATCGCCAGTTCGGGGATAAAAGTTGTATCGTTGAGCGGACTCCGGGCCCAGCTGATTCCGTTGGCATCGGGCTTATAACCCAGGTTTGTTTCGAACTGTCCCAAACCGTAGGTTGCCTTATAGCTGTGGTTAAAATTGAGCGAGTAGATAAAATCCTTCATCCAGTCGATCGATTGGGGATTCCCATTGTAGTTTACCCGCCAGTTGGGCCGGATCCACGAAAGACCGGGCCGGGCTGTAAGCGGTACCTCGTTGGGATCGATACCGGCATAGGTTGCCAGGAAAGCCGGGATGAGCACATCGGTCGACCGGGGGGAAACGCCGTTGAGTGTTTCTCCGCTGGGGCTTTTGGTGTAGCCTGTTCCCTCTACCCAACCCCGTTCCTGGTTGAGCCGGGCTGCAATGATTTCGCTGTTTTTTCCCCGGAATGCATCGAACAGTTCGGAGGTGTATTCATCGTTGTCAAGGCCCTCCCGGAACGCCGTTGCAAGAGTAAAGATCGAAAGTTCGAAGTTCCCTTTTTCGGTTTTGTTCAGTTCTTCGAAATAGCCTTCGGTATCGTTAAACTGGATGAAGCTGCCCATGTTTTGCGATTCACGCCGGGATCCTGTTACATCGATTTTGATTCCGGCAATGGGTTCCACCTGTGCCCCGAAGGTCCAGGTTTCGGTGTTGGTCACCAGAAACTGGCGCGTTATGGTGTTGTCTTCGGTCAGCCAGCCTTTTTCGGCAGCAAACATTGCGTAGTTATTGTCCTGCCACCCCATGAGGAAGGGCACGGAAGGAGCCAGCGACGAAGGTCCGGAAGACGTAGGGGCATAATCGACCGCCCCGAACAGGAAGGGTTGGGGCAGGAAGCCGGGTAGTTCGGAGCCGCCCGTTCGGGTATAACTGACTCGTGCGCTCCGGATGCCCAATAAAAAGCGGGTGGTAAAATCGAGGGCTTTTTTCCCGAACGAGTCTTCCAGGTTTTTGGTCCCATTCACAAGCACGCGGGCATTTTTCAGACTCTTTTCGGTTTTAAAATTGATCCGGTTGGCGTTCACAACTGTAAGCTCACCGTTAATGGTATCGCCGCTTTCGTTCAAAACCGTCACGCCCACCCGTTCCGTTCCAAGTTTATGGAAAATCGACTTGGGAACGTTCGCCGTAAAACTTACTTCTTTTTCTTCGTATTTGACTTCCGTTGTTTTCCCCTCTTCCTTTTTCTGGGATGACGACTGCTGGTTTCTTGGATTCGTGCGGCCTCCGTAACGTCGGGCAGTCTGTTGGAATTTCTGGTTTATTTCACGGAAATAGGGGACTTTATTGTACAGCGACATAAAACTCAGGTTGGCCGAACCATTAATATTCATACTGTTTCGGATGGTATTCCCAATGGGTTTGCTTCCTTCGCCCTGCCGCACCATGGGTGCCGCCAACCAGTCGTACGTGCCCCGGTAGGTAACCTGGGAGGTGACCCATTCGAGTAGGGGAAACTTGCTTATGGGGATTGTATAGGTAACGTTCATGGTATGGCTGTAATCGGTTGGACGACGCAATTGCAGCAACTGAGACCATAAATCGCGCTGGTAATTCTTGAAAATCTCGGGATACATTTCCTTGTCGATATACGGATCGTACCCGGCAGGATCGTCAATCCGGGCCACATCCTGGCTGGTAAAATCGAAGCGCAGGCTGCGGGTGATGTTGTAGCGAAGATCAAAGCCACTGTTCCACAGAAAATCTTTCGACACGGTTACCGGAAGGGGCGAATCGATGCCTGTGTTGTTCCGCATAAGTCGTTCGTTATAACTATGCGTCAGGTCGGTGCGGTATGAGATCATCTCGGGGAGGGGATTGAAATTAAAATCACCGATCAAGCGGAGCAATTTACCCTGGAACAGTTTGATCTTTTTAAACGGTTCAATGGGCGTACTGGTCATCACATAGTTATAGTTCAGCGCTCCTTTGGTCACTTCCTGTATTTGCCGTTCGATATCGACATTGTGGACTTCCTGCTTGTTGTGGGAGTACGATACCGAAAAGTTTTCGATATCGGTAGGAAGCTGCTTTCGGTCGGCATTTTTTCGCCGGGGTTGCACCGTAACATTGTTGATGTTGAAACTTTCGCGGGTGAGCACGTCCTGCGACAACGTATTCAGCGCTTCGCGTTCCTCGGGACTTTCGATATTGGCCAGGGCATCGGAAAGTTTAATGTCCGAGCTGAGCGGGTTGTATTCGGGGGTGGCAACGCTTTTCGAATAGCTGTAGAAAAGGGGCATTTGCAAACCCACCGATTCGGGAAGCAATTTTCCGAGCTGGAAGTTGGCGGCAAAATCGTACTCGTACACATTTTCGAGGCTTCGTTGCGACGTGGTTTGGTTGATGCTCCCCCACCCGACCGACTGGGTCCGACCGGCCAGGGTCAGGTTTCCGATATCGGCCAGGCGCAACGACATGCGGCCGTTGCTGGCCCATCCGCCCCGTTCATCGAAGTCGGACAAACGCAATTCGTTTACCCATACTTCAACCGACCTGGGGCCCTGGTTTTTCTGCTTCGGATTTTTGATCCCGATGTAAATCACGTCTACTTCGCCCAGACTTGGATTTCCCTTAATACGGACAATATTTTTCCCGCCGGCATATCCGGTGTGCAGGTCTTCGAACAAATCGTTCCGTGTCAATGTCGAACCGGCCTTGCGCATTTCGTCGTCGCGTTTCATTTTTACATCCGAGAACAAGGTAAGATTGATGTTCACCCTGTTTTCATCGGGCCACACGATGTACTTGTCCGACTCCAGTTCGGGATTGTAGCTTGTTGTCGGAACCGGGGTCAGTTTCAGTGGGATTTCGTATTCGTAGTAATTGTCGATACCGGTTCCCATTCGGATAAACAGCGACATTTCATAGTCGTCGAGCGGATACCCGTCAATGGCTTCGGCGTGGACCTCCATCTTCAGCTTTTTGTACTGGCGCACATCGAGCCCGATGTCCTTGTACACCCCTTCGGCATCGCCGCTTTCCAAATCGATCACTTTCAACAGCATCGATTGCTCGTTCATTTTGATCGGGGTGGTATTCGAAGGGTCAAATTCCTGTTCAATTCCCGGGGGAAGAATGTAGTTAATGGGTTTTCGGCTCTGGTTTTCCTCAATGTTGATTGATGAGAGGTCGAACTTCGTGTTGAGCGATTTCACCGCGCCCGCCTCGGCCAGGTTTTGCTCCACTTTTCGCCAGTCGGAACGGATCAGGTTGAGCGTAGCAAAGCGAAGAATGATCGAATCGGAGAAATTGGTCAGGTACATACGCATAAACCGGATCGACTTAAAATCGGATATTTCGCCCACTTTGGCATCGGGTTTCCGAACGGGAATTTTAAACTGATACCAGTCGACTTCTTCGGTTTTTCCATTGGCCAGGAAAATAGTCTTGCGCCGTACCTTATCGACGATGTGGTTTTTCCCGATCTCCATATCCTGTTTCCGCAGGCTCACCCGGTACTGGTAGTAATTTTCCTGTTCGTTTAGGGTATTGTCGTTATTGATATCCTCCACATCGGGTTCGTTTTTCGACGATGCAGAATACGAGGTCGTGTTTTGGGTTTGGGTGGGGGAATTGCCTTCAACGTTGTTGAATTTTTTGTATCGCTCGAGGATGGAATATTCTTTTTGATCGTAGTCTTCGCCCCGGAAATAATGGAAATTGTCGTTGGCCGGGTCGGCTTCCATTTCATTGTACACTTCGGGCGAAAGGATGTTTTTCAGTTTGTTCAGGTAGCCGTCGTAAAACGAACGTTCATCGGCATCGCCCAATCCGTCGAGGCCTACATCCTGAAACTGACGGCTCGAGGCGCTGTTGTCGAACGACTGGCTCAGCAGTGGGCGGGTGGGTACGCGGCCCCAGATGGTGGTATCGACGTTTTCGACCTCCTCGCTGATGGGCAGTCCGTTTTCGAAGGCTTTCCTCGAATCCTTCAGGATGTCTTCCGAGATACTTCCCAGGTCGAAATACAGGTCGCCGCCCCGGTGGGCATTCTGTTCGTCGTATACAAAGGGATCCATCACCCAGAATTCGATGTATTCGATATTCGCCGCCTCAAAATTGGGCGACTGCACTTCGCGCATCATTCCGCCCCAGCGGGTTTCGGGGCTTCGAAGTTTTCCGTCGGAGTCGATTCCCCGGGAGACGCCGGTGGGATTGGTTTCAAAATTATAGGGACCCTTTTCTTCGGGATAATACGCCAGGTTCAGGATGGTCTGATAGGTAGCGGAACCAATGGCCAGTTGTTTGCCGGGGAAGATCTCCTGGATGTACACATCGCGCATAAAGTGGTTCGAACGCATTTCGACATCGGCTTTAATGTGCGCAGGCATGGACGACGAGCCCTGGGGATCCTGGAAAACCCGGTCGATAAAATACCAGGCCAGCCGGGCGCGGTTGAAGCCATAGGCTAAGGTGTCGGTCAGTTTCGATTCGGGGAAAACGCTTGGGGTGGATGCCAGGTTCCATCCATAGGCATTCACCATGCTGTAGGGTGTTTCAACTCCCTCGAAATCGTCGATATAGACATTGTTCCCGGTGGCCGTTGAATTGCCCGGAAATAATTTGGCCACCTCACCCTCGATCGAAAAACTCGATGTTGCATCGGTTTCAATCAGGGGTAAATAATTCAGAAGATCGGTAATGGCTTTCGATTGGGTACGGTACTGAAAATCGAGTCCCATCATGAGGTTGGTGATGGGTTCTTCGCCCAGGTCGACTTTGTTGGTAATGGGTCGTTCGTCCATGTAAAGCAGGGTACCGCCCACGTTGAAATTGTCGGAAAAGGCATAACTGGCATAAGCGCCCAGCATGGTTTTCCGCTGCATCGACAACAGATCCTGGCTTTCGGTCGACACCTGGATGGGTGTACCCGACTCGATGAGCCCCTGGTTGATGATTTTCACCCGCCCCAGGGCATAATCGACGGTGTAATCGACATTTTCGATCAGCACCTGGCTGCCGGCCGAAACGACCACCGACCCCGGCGCCAGGTTAAAGGCGTTCAGTTCGATCTCGGAACTCGACGAACCTTTGTACGATCCGATCATCCAGAATTTATCGTGCTCGTGGTCTTTTTCCGCTTCGGTTTTCGTATCGCTGTATAGTTTGCTAAATGCGTATTTCTTTTTCAGTTCGTCGGTGTTGAACAAACCGGCAATATTGCTTCCAAACGGCTCCAGAACCGGGAAAATAATACGCCCCGACTGGCGGATCACGGTAATGCCCTCCACAAAGTCGAACATACCGTCGCCTCCTTCGAAGTAGTCGCCCCGTGAATTCAGGTTGTCGAGATTCAGCAGGTTCAGCAGGAACTTTTCCTTGTATTCCCCTTCGGGCATGTAGTTGATGTAGGTATTGGTCGAGTCGTATTTATAGGCCACATTAAAATCGAAATCCTCGGGACTGAGGTCGTAGGCGCCCAGGTTGTACACGTTTTTCATCATCAGGTCCCAGGTGGGGAAACCCGGCGAAAGGTTGGTACCCTTGATGAGTTTGAGTACCAGTGTTTGCCCTGCCTGAAGGCCGCCCTCGTCGGAAAATTCACCTACCTGGAAGGTGGTATCCCCGACGGTGAAATTATAGGCAATAGCCAGCACTTCGTCGTTGTTAAGCGAAGCATTGAGCGAGACAA
Organism: Prolixibacteraceae bacterium; assembly: GCA_036725585.1. Classification (GTDB taxonomy): domain Bacteria; phylum Bacteroidota; class Bacteroidia; order Bacteroidales; family Prolixibacteraceae; genus DAIMEA01. The sequence continues at coordinate 8,009 of DAIMEA010000051.1, forward strand.
AACCCAGTTGCCGGTTGATGTAGTATTCCGATTCGTTCAGTTTCCGGGCCTGGTCGATTTTTTCCCAGTGGAGGCCGTTTTTGAATCCCCGGGCTTCGAGCGGTGAAAACACCCTGGAGATTTCCTTCGAATCGCGCAGGCCCGAATAGGTGCTGATCATCTCGTCGTAAAGCCGGTTGGCATCGTTGTGGGGTACCCGGTTCGCGGGAGCGGAATTGATCACCGGTCCAAATTCGGGGATGGTGTTGCTGATGTGCCTTTCCTGCTCGCCCAGGTCGACCAGGGCCACAATGTCGCGCGCCGAGTTGAAATTCTGGCTTTTGTTCGTGATCCAAACTTCCACTTTGTTGATGACTACATCGGATTTGACCAGGGGCAACTGGCTCAGCGCCTCGTTATACTGTTCCCGAAAGAATTTTGAGAGAAAGAAATGGCGGTTTTCATCATAATCGGAAGCCTTAATTTCGAACTTGGTTTTCTGGGCGCCGCCTTCGGTTTCGATCACCTGCGATTCGCCTTTGTGTTGCGACACAATCGTGGTCAGGTTTAAGCGGCCAAACTGCATCACGGTTTTGATCCCCATCAGGTTGGTACCTCCCTGAATGAGGGTTCCGTTGAGCGGGAGCGATACATTGCCGGCCTCAATTTTCTTTAAGATCTCGTCTTCTTTCCCGTTGTATTCGATCTTTACCTGGTTTTCGAAATCAAAAGTAGCCGCGGTATTGTAGTTAAGGGTCATATCCACTTTGTCGCCGATTTTCCCGGTAACGCTCATGTTGATCTGGTTATCGAAATCGAAGCGGGTAACCCGGCGTTGCCGCTCGGGCAGGGTATAGTTACCGATAAAGTTCGATTCGAGGCCAAACTGTACTTCCACATAACCCTGGGGGCGTATGTCGATCACATCGGTGCCAAAAATATTGGTGAAGGCTTCGCTTTCGATCTTCAACTGGGGAATGAGCCCTCCGCGCTGTTCCTGGGTGGCCATTTCCTCCACATCCTTCCGTGTACGCCAGTATTCGTTGATCGAACGGTCGAAGTCGTATTTCACGTAATCCTTCAGGCTCATGGTTTTGGGGAGGCGGTAATACATGTCGCCAATCTTTTCGTAGATCACGTATTGCCGGCTTTCGGGGTCGTATTCGATTTTCCGTTCAATATTTTTTGCCCGGTCGAGGTATAGCGGGTTCTCGTCGGTTTCGCCGGGATATTCGAAAGCCCCTTCATCGTCGAAGGGATAGGACAGATTGTTCAGGCTGTCGGGGCCGGCGACCCGGTTGGTACCGGATTGGGCAAACACCACAGATCCCGCTTGCAGCAAAAAGCAAAGCACAAAAAACGATATGGAGCAAAAATATTTTCTAACCATCGGCCAAAGGGTTACATCAGCTTTAGCGCATCCTTGATAACTTGTTCAACTGATTTTTCGGGCGTCTTTTTCATGATCCCGTCAATAACCTTTTCGGCATTCTTTTTTATGAATCCCAGGGTTACCAAAGCAGATAACGCTTCTTCGCGGATCGTATTGTTTTCGGAAAGAAAAATATCGGAAGAAACGGGTTCCCGCGCAAGTTTGTCTTTCAGTTCCACAATGATCCGCTGGGCCGTTTTCAATCCAATACCCTTGACACTTTTCAAGCGATTCACATCGTCGGATACAATGGCCTTTTTCATTTCGTTCACCGAGAGAGAGGAAAGGAGCAGAATGCCGGTATTGGCTCCTATACCCGACACCGACAACAACAAACGGAATAATTCCCGTTCGGCCGGATCGTGAAAACCGTAAAGCGAATACGCATCTTCCCTAATCACTTCGTGAACAAAGAGCCGGGCTTTTTGCTGATCGGCCAGAAGCGTATACGTACTCAATGAAATATGGATATAATACCCTGTCCCGTTCAGGTCGAGCACAACATAGGCGGGATTTCGTTCAACGATCTGTCCGTGGAGGTATTCAATCATGGTCAATATTGTTGGTTGTCGTCGTCGGCAGCCATCAGGTCCACGTCGTCCGATTCGCCATTGGAACTGATTTCGTACTTGGGCAGGGGATTTTTGGCGGCTTCGATAAAGCTTTCCCTGTTCCGGAAAATATCGATGGCGGCATAGATCGCCTGTTGAAACGATTCGCAGGAAGCTTTGTTTTCGCCGGCAATATCGAAAGCCGTTCCGTGCCCGGGTGAAGTACGTACGACCGGCAGACCGGCGGTATAATTAACACCCCGGTCGAAGGTCAGTGCTTTAAAGGGCGCCAGCCCCTGGTCGTGGTACATGGCCAGTACGGCATCGAAACGTTTGTATTGCTCCGATCCGAAAAAACCATCGGCCGCAAAGGGACCAAAAGCATAGATACCCATTTCATATGCTTCGCGGATGGCCGGGCCGATGAACTTGATCTCCTCATCGCCCAGCACCCCGTTGTCGCCGGCGTGGGGATTCAGTCCCAAAACAGCAATACGGGGACTGGTGCAAGCAAAATCGGCAACCAGGGAATGATGCAGCAATTTGATTTTCGACAGCACGGTTTGTTTCGTGATGTATTCGGTAATTTCTTTCACGGGAATATGGCCAACAACAACACCCACCCGTAACGAATCGGATAGAAGCAACATCAGGGTATCCTTGGTTTCAAACTGCTCGGAGAGGTATTCGGTGTGGCCGGGAAAGGTAAAATGGTTCGACTGGATGGCTTCCTTATTCACCGGTGCAGTAACCAACACATCGATCTTGTTGTTCTTTAAGTCATTCACAGCCTGCTCGAGTGCCAGATAAGCGGCTTCGCCGGCCATCTTGTTCACCTTGCCCAGTTCAACGCGCACGTTATCGTCGCAACAATTGATGATGTTCACTTTCTGCGAATCGGCTTCCTCGGGAGTCCGTATCTGATGGAAATTGAGTTCATCCATTTCGAGCACCTTCTTATGGTAGGCAGCTACTTTGGGCGAGCCATAAATAACGGGAGTAAACAGTTCGTTCACCCGTGAATCGAACAACGACTTGATGATCACCTCGTAGCCAATTCCATTGTAATCGCCATGGGTGATCCCTACTTTTATCAGACCTTTTTTCATTTTTATCTATATAATAAGCGACCCTTGTACGGGCTGCCGCACAAAATTAATTCTTTTTTTGAACCTTTCGTTTTCGACGACAAGCAAACAAAGCCCTCCCTCTGTCCGATTTCGATCTGCGGCCATACATGCAATGAGCCCCATTGCTTTGGGCTGCATTGAAAGCCGTATCCGGTCAGTCGAACTGACGGTTAATTTTGTCCATATCGTCCTGTTGTAAAAACTGCACCGACTGGATCATGGATTCAACCTGCCACAGTAAATTCCGCTTATTCTTTCCGGGAGCATAAACGTAAGCATCGAAGGTAACGACCCGTTTTTGGAGTAAATCGAGAATCGACAAGCTAATGAAAGGCCCGCCCATAAAATCGTTTTCCACCCGCCACAAACCCCGCATCTCGGCAGCATAATTGCCGTTTTTTTTGAGGGTATTCAGCAGGATGGGGAGTTCCCGCTCCGTCGTCATATAGCTGCCTTCGATGGGACCCGGCACGTGGTTTTTCAGAAAAATATTTCGCTTGGCCAACAGGTAGTCGAGGGTGAAAGTACTGTCGGATTCATAGGGATAGGTGTAAATAAAAATTCCCTGGTCGAAATCGTCGAGCGTTTTTTCATATCGGAGCCACATAAAATCGTCGGTTTTTTCGGCAACAACAAAACCCGGAGGTACGTTGAGCGTAATTCCGAACTGTTCTTCGGTGGCTTTGGAAACAACTTTTTCGTTGTATTTGGCATAATTCATCACCATCCGGTCCTTTTCGGCCTTCAGATAGAACGCAATGATCTTATCGGACGCTTCCAGGAACAAGTCGCGTAATTCGCCGGCATTCCGTGCCCGAATTGACACAATGGTCTGCGTGTAGGCATAGGTATTTCGCTGAAAGGTAACGCCCGTAGAGTCGGCCGAGGGTTGAACCGTCACCAGGAGGAGGCTTCGTGTTGTTTTAAAAATATCGGCAAAGGCTTCGTGCGGGATACTAATTACATCGAAAATGGGCTCATCCTGAGGCAATCCCAAGTGGGGTTGGGCAAGAATCTCCTTCATCGTCTGCCCGGTTTCTCCGGCCCAAATGTCCTGGGGGATTACCACAACCAGTTCACCGGCTTTTCCGGTCACATTTTTCATCATCGACGTCTGGCTCCGGTTGCTGCAGGAATGGAGAATAGTTAGAGTCCCGGCCAGAAGAAGGAATAAATACCCGGACGAAAGTCGGTATTTTCTCGCTTCTGTTTTCGAAAAATGTTTTTCATGCTTCATATATGAACGTTTTTTGATTACAGTAAAAACCCCGCTGGGGCGGGGTAAATTCTTCCATCGGGATGGAATCAGTTCTGGATACTTCCCTGATTTTTCCCATCATCTTTCGAAGCATCCTTAAACTCTTTCAGGCCTTTCCCGAGTCCCTTCATCAGTTCGGGAATTTTTCTTCCCCCAAAAAAAATCAGTACGATGATCAGGATAACGATGATTTCCTGGGCTCCAAACCATCCGGCGATTATTGCTGTATGCATACTCTTCGTATTTAATTTCGTTAGCTACAAATATAGAAATTTGTTTTCATCCCTACAAAACTTTTAAAATACTGAATATCTTTGAGATCGAAAGATCGCTCTTTTAACAAATTTTCGTCCCGATGGTCCCGATAGCTATCGGGATCACATGTGGTTTTTACTTATGTGTTTGTGCTTTTCTGCAAACATGTTCGTTTCAGAAGTAGTTACTATTTTGTAAAGAGACGGATCACATCGTTGGCATTGGCATAAAGGACCAGCAGCAACAAAAGAATCAGCCCGGCTATCTGGGCATACTCCAAAAATTTTTCGTTGGGTTTTCGTCCGGTAATCATCTCGTACAAGACAAAAAGCACATGCCCTCCGTCGAGCGCCGGGATGGGCAGGATGTTCATGATGGCCAGGATGATCGACAGGAAGGCCGTCATATTCCAGAACGCATGCCAGTTCCATTGACCCGGGAAGATGCTCCCGATGGTAATAAAGCCGCCCAGCGATTCATACCCCTTGGTTTTTCGATTGAAAATCAGCTTGAACTGTTTCAGGTAATCAACCGAAGTCTGGTACCCCAGGGCAATTCCGGCGGGAATCGATTCCCAGAATCCATATTCGATGGTTTTGAATTCGAAGTATTCGGAGAAATTATTGTTCCACTGAACACCCATCATACCTTCGGCAGTAAGCCGAAGGGGTATATCGATCAGCTGGCTGTCGCGTCGCACGGTAACCTGTAACTCTTCGTCGCGGTGTTTGTTAAGTTCGCATACAAACTGGTCATGAAACTCGAATTCCATCCCGTTGATCCGGAGTACTTCATCGCCTTTGAGCATGCCGGCTTCCCGGGCGGGCGATTCCTTTCCGAAATCGGTAATAAGCATTTTGAAGGGGAAACGCAGGCCGATCAGGTTTCGGGTTTTCATCATCACGGCAATGTCGTCGGTGTCGATGAGCACTTCGGTTTCGATTCCGTTTCGGCGCACCTGGACGCTTTCAGCCCCTTCGAGCACAATGGTGGGTACAATGTTGTAAAAATCGTCCACCGGCTGGTGATCGACCGAAAGGATAAAATCGCCGTCGCGAAACCCGATTTCTTCGGCTGTCTCGCTGGCTTCAATACCAAAGCGGGCATTTTCGGCGGGCAGGTATTCTTCGCCCCAGGTGTACAAAACGCCA
>DAIMEA010000052.1:0-2467 GCA_036725585.1 Prolixibacteraceae bacterium
ATACGACCTATGGGTAGCCCTATCGAAATACCAAAAACAAAAAGCCGCGTAGCGGTAACCTATTTGTAGCACATTGGCACCATCGAAAACATAAAGCCGCGTAGCGGCGACCTATGGTTTCAATCCAATCGGGGATCATATCATTTCCGGCATGTTGTAAAGAGACTTCTGTTCTGTGAAAAGGAACGCGAGCAGAATAACCGTTCGATCCACCCGGCGGTTCAGCGGCAGAATCGTGTGTCGAACGGAACCGCAGCGCCTTGTAAGCATACCCGGGCATCCGGACATTCTACCCCTGACAGGGCTTCTGCCTTCCGGCCATACAAAGTGCAACCTTTTTGCAGGCGGTACCGTGGCCGGTCGTTTTGTCGTTCGCGCATTACCCCGGGTTCCATTGCATTCCACCCGGGGCTACCGACATTTGACCCGTACCGGGTCACCCGGGATGAAACGCATTTCTTTTACGGATTATCGCAATTGGCATAAAAAAAAGGGCTGTCGGAAAAGACAGCCCCTTCACATTTACTAACTACTCAAAGCATTATTTGAACACTAATCTATGGGTTTTTGTTTTGTTTTCAGTCGTTATTTGCAACAAGTAAATTCCTTTCTGGAAATGGGAAAGATCCAGCGTGCATTGTTCGGTAAATGACTGGTTCAAAATTTTGTTACCGGCCAGGTTATACATATCGACGCTGGATGAAGCATTCATTTCGGTTACAATCTTCACAATACCGTTTGTCGGGTTCGGGAAGACTTTGAAACCGTCGGAAAGAGCATCAACCCCCACGTTTTTAACCGTAGCCTGAACATTGGCGGTTGCTTTATTGCCGGAATTGTCATAAGCAACTACGGAAAAAGTATATTTTCCGTCGGCCAAATCATTAACCATAAGGGTGTTACCGGCTTCTTCGGCATAGATTTTTTCCTGGATGATTACACCGTTTTGCTTTACTTCATAATAGAGTACGGCAACATTGTCGGCAGGAGCCAGCCACGAAAGGGTTACTGTTGAACCTTCGGGTGTGGCAGTTACCGTGAATGCAGCCGGGGCCTGAGTATCCCTGATAACCTTGAAACCACCGTCATCCGTCAACTCGAGTGTGCCAAACAACGATGCATCGTTCCAGGGCATGGTCGTTTTTGCGTTCCAGGTAATCTGATTTCTTCCACTGCCATCGTTGTCGCTGGCCAGAATATCAAAACCAATTTGAACGCCTACAGCCGGTACAAAACCTGCCATGAGCGATTCCCACGGGATATCCACTGTAATAACATAACCGGTTGCATTCATTTCGGTTGCCAGGGTAACACCGGTTAGTGAATTGTAATCTTCCCATGCTTTGCCGGGGAGGATACGAAGCTGATAATCGTTTGCATCGTACGATGAAGCGGGCCAGCCGGCATTACGCGGCCATGTTGGATTTTTTGAGTTATCCATGTCGAAGTATACTTCAATATTATCGACATCCCATGCGTTGGCTGTTGCGTCGAAATGCAGGACATCATCTGTAATTTCCAGTACGATGTGCACGGCTGTTGCATCCCACAGCAGTTTGGCTACACAGTTGTAATCGGTTTCGCTATCAACGGTGCCATCGATAATGTTGCTCACGGTCAATTCCGTATATTCTGCCGGTTGTGGTTTCTCTAGATTGGCCAGGCGGGCAAGTTCTTTAAAGAACACTTCTTTGATTGGATCGGTAAAACCAAAATAGTTATACATGTTATTGCCAAGAGAATCTTTTTTATTGTCGCTGCTGCTTCCGAAGAAAACCCGTTCGGCTGCCGGAGCTTCAGTCGTACCTTCGTAGAAAGGAATAAAGGCTTGCCAACGGGCAAACAATACGGTGTTATCGTCGGCTTTCGTGGCCATCACCGTTCCATTGCCGGCATCGGTGGCGGCAATGGTGCTGTACGAGCCAATCCACCAATCGACGGGCGATGCGATTCCTTCAAATACCGGATCGTTGGGTTGGGTAATATTGGCCTGGAAAACGGCATCGTCTGCAGTATCGGTATTGGCGGCAGATCCGCTGTTGAACCAGTTCATTCTGCTATTCCGCAAGGCCCACAAGCTGGTGGTGATGATCGGAGTAGTAATTTCGTGCCAGATCTCTTTGTTCGGCGACGAGAAATTACCGCTGTTGATAGCGCGTCCGATATAAATCACGTCGGCATTGTTCAATGAATCGATTTGGCCGGGCGTTGCTGTTGAAATAGTCGGAAGGGCCATGGGATATACAACATAACCTTCGGCTTCGAAAACATCCTTCATGGGCAGGTCGGGGTTGATCCCGGTGACCACATCAATTCGGGTAGAGTCGTATACCAGGATAATTACTTTGGCATCTTCCACTTCACCTCTGCCGGTTAAACGGTCTACTTCATTCCAGAAAATCATTTCCGACTTTTCGGAGAAACCCCAGTAACTGATTACGCCACCATCGTCGCTTCCGTTGCCTAT
>DAIMEA010000052.1:2567-13716 GCA_036725585.1 Prolixibacteraceae bacterium
CGGCTGCATTGAACTGGGGCAATAAATCTTCGGTAATAACCCCCTGGGCAATAACGGTCACATTATAGGCCGTTCCGCCCGCATAGTTCGAAATGTTCGCAATAACAATAGAATCGTTGTTGTTGGCACTGGTTTTCACAAAAACAATCTCTTTTTTGGCAAGCAGATTGCCCGAAAAGCAGAAGGAAAAGAGTACCAGAAAAAGGAAAAAACGGTTTCGTTTCATAAGTTTATCCTCCATAAATTAAGTTGAATAATTAGTTGATTTGTTTAAAAATTATAGAGCAATGGTGTTATTTTTTTAGATTGCATAAGACGAAAGCAATGGGAATGGTTTTAGTCCGTCCCTAAAAGAAGAAATTGGGATTTATGTCTAGAATTTGTTTTTGAGATTTTGACAAAAGAACACGGTAGGATGCTCACGGAGAGAATCGATTTCGTAGTTGGCGACATAGGATAATGTGTTATGTTTCGTAGTTTTGTTTGTTTTTATGATATTTTTTATGTTGTATTAGCGCATTTGAATTGTATTTTAATAAATATTTTGGGATTAATGTTTCATTTTGTGATCATAAAGATGAAAAATGAAAAGAATTCGAATAAGGAATATCGTACATAGTATACCATACAAATTGGTTTTTTCGGGTACTTTTTTTTTAAAAGATTCAAGGATTCTGTCGTTTTTTACTTATTGTTGAAACATTTACGCAACAATTCTTACGAATCGTTTTTTACGGATCCTTTCCATATTGAATCGAGAAAGGAGAGGCCCTCTCATAAAGTTCATTTCGACGCGACGGGAAAATCGTACATTTTTCAATTTTTAAAAAAGTATAGATTCCTCATGGTATTCGTACGTACAGAACATAACTCTTTTGAGATGGCCTCTTCTCATTTATGAATGGATCTGTTTTTTCCTTTGATGCATTTTCTATTTTGAGAAAGGCAGATACCAATTTTGTTCATTATTCAGCTTTTCCTTTATCTTGTTGGCCTGGTCCGGATTGGAAAATTTTGCAGCAACCCGGTCGGCCAGCCAGGAGTTTCCTCTCCGTCGGGCAACCCGCATCAGGTCGGTCCAGCGTTTGCCTTCAAAAGCCAGTTCCAGGGCGCGTTCTTCCATGATCAGGTCTTCGACGTAGTTTACAAGATTAACACCGTCGGGTATGGTTTTGGGTGCAAGGTAAGCGCGTCCCCTCACTCCTAATCCGGAACCCCAGTTCGTGAATTCATGATACCCTTCGTTTAAAAGGGCAAGCGCAATATCGGAATATCCTGCCCGGTTCATGGCCTCAGCCAGGAGCAGATGAATGTCGGCTGAACGATACAGGATGATATCCGAACTGAGCGGGAGTCCGGGATCCAAATTGTATTTATTCACAAAAGGCACCCCGTTAATGGTATCGTACGATACGGTGATACCCCGGTAAACATCCCCCGGATTTCCTTTCATGTCGGCCTGTTGGTTAAAAAGATTCATGATGATGGGTGTGGGTTTTGCGAGGTAATCAAAATGGTAACCGTACCAAAGCTCAATCGGATTCGACTGGTTATTAACGAAGGAGAACGGCACGGTTATCATGATCTCGCTGGTATTGCTGTTTGCATTGATAAACAGATTTTGCCAGGAAGCTTTGCTGAAATCCTTGGTTAATTTGTACTTGGTTTTTAAATTTTCAAATCCTTCGATAGCCATTCTCAGGTAGGTGATGGCATTTTCATAATCCTGTTTTTCAAGATAAATTTCCCCGATCAGGGCTTTATTGTACATGGTAATATTGCCAATATCTTCATAATCGATATCCAGGTAGGGCAAAAGATCGTTGATCAGGGTATCCATAATAGCCAGTCGCGGCAGGTATACGAGTTGATCAGCCGATAATTGCGGCAGATTATCTTTAAGAAATGCAACTTCTCCGTACAGACGGGCTAACGTGAAATAGGCCCATGAGCGGATCCCGATCAGGTTTCCTTTAAAGATCTTGATATCAATTTCGGTGATGTCCTGGTCTTTATTTGCAATGCTGTCGATGTACAACAACGATTCATTGGCATTAATAACCACCTGGTAAAAAACTGCCGGGTTGATATGGGGATTGTCCTGGCTAAGATTATGATTGTTAATGTCCTGCCAATACAATCCCGCATTTTCGGTAACGGTCGTAAGGTCGGATAAAAGCTCATTGGCAAACACCATTTGAGGAACAACATTTCTCAGAATAGCCAAAGGGGCTTTGCACGAGATTTCAGCCTCCTTCATCGAATTGTAATGTTCGTCGGGAAGAATTCGATCGCTTGGCGTCTCATCGTAAAAGCTTTCCGTACAGGCTCCCAGGCTGAGAACGACCGCAAACAGGATAACAATTCTTTTCAAATTATTTTTCATCATTTTTCATCCATTTTTAGTATCATTTCTAACCGTCACTATTCTTATAAGCCGAGTTTCACCCCGATGACCACTAATTTAGGCTGTGGCATTTTGCCATAGTCATTGCTCAGGTATAAGGGGTCGTTATACAGCATCGATTCAGGATCTAATCCCGAATACGAAGTTAATGTGAATACATTCGTCGCCGTCAAATAAAGGGTAAGGTTCCCGAACAATTTGTTGGTTGACGGATATTTGTAGCTAACCGTAAGGCTGCTTAAACGTGCATAATCTCCTTTTTCGAGCCAACGGTCGGAAAAGGCATTGTTGCCATAGGGGTCGCCAACAGAGATTCCGGGAATGTTCGTATTTGTATTCTCAGGGGTCCAGCGGTTATTAACAATGCTTTGCTGGTTATAACCCAGCTCCATCGACTGGCCTGATTTATTAATATGATTGTACATATCGTTGCCGGAGCTGAATGAGAAATCGGCTTTAATTTCAAAGTTCCCCAGTCCAAACGAAGTATAAATTCCGCCAAAGATTGGGGCAATGGGGCTGCCAATGATGGTTTTGTCAAGATCGTTGATTACTTTATTTCCATCCTGATCAACATAACGAATATCGCCTGCTTTCCCCTTTTGCCCGTTTGGCCCAATATATTGGGCTGCTTCAGCATCGTCGTTAAAAATCCCATCCGTTTTAAAACCGAAGTAAGAATACAGAGGTTCGCCGGCTTTGGTTACAAGGTTTACCCCTTCCACTTCGTGCACAATTTTGTCTTCGCCTTCCAGAATGAAGTCAAGGGAAGTAACCTGGTTATCGATGAAAGAGAAATTACCCCCCACATTCCAGGTTAGTGCGCCCAATTTCTGGCGGTAGTTAAATTGCAACTCCGCGCCCATGTTTCTGAGGCTACCGGCATTGTTGTAATAGCTGGTATATCCATAGGCAGGAGCAATTCTTTGCCGGGTGACCAGGTTGTCGACCGTGGAATTAAAGAGGTTTAGGGACAAATTCATTTTTTGGCCCAGTAAAACCATATCGGCGCCCACGTTAAGGGTTGTTTGTTTTTCCATTTCCATCTCGGGATTGGGAACCGATTCCCTCACAACCACACTGATGTTATCCTGTTTCAGCCCCTGATAGTATAAGTGGCTGTAGTCGTAGGCAAAATTGTTCAGGTTGCCGGTTTGGCTATAGGAAGCCCTTATTTTCAGATCATCGAGCCAGGTTTTACCGGCCAGGAAGGACTCAGAAGAAACGCGCCAGGCAGCACTGACAGACGGGTAAAAATTATACCGGGCGTTCTTGTTCAACATCGAATTTGCATCGTACGACAGAGCAACCGAAACATAGTATTTATCGGCATAGTTATAATCGGCCGTTGCATAGTACGAAACCCATTTCACCACCCGGCTTTCTCCTGAGATGGTGCGCAATTCCTGATTGCTGGCTCCCTGGCCCAGGCTTTTAAAGTCGTCGGTAGTCGAATTCAGGTCGGAGGCCTTGTCGTATTCATAAGAGTTTTCGACGTACCGGTGGCCGATTTTTACATCCAGGTTGTTCCGGCTGTCGAACGAATTGGAATAGTTCAGCTGGTTTTGGTTTTGCGTGGAACGATATTCGTTAACCAAAGCCCTGCTTGAATTATAGGCAGAGTCGATTCTTGAAAGGCCAACATCGGGAATAAAAATATTATCCCTTGAGTTATTAAAATCGATACCCACCAGGGTAGAAATGTTCAGGTTCCGGTTAAAAACATATTTTCCCTTCACCGATGTAATGAAATGATAGTTCCTGTTGGTTGCTTCCAGGTTATTGACGATCGCCGATGGATTACTTACGTTGAAAGCGCCTATATCGTCGATGAATTCCAGTTCTTTACCATCAGCATCAATCTTCATGGGAGCCATGAGCGGAGATTTGAACTGGGCGGCTAAGATCGGGTTGGTTGAAATGTTGTATCCCTGTTCCATCAGGTAGGAATCAGACAACGAAACTTTGGTGTTCGGCAGAACCGAAAACTTATCGGTAATATTGATTTTACCGTTTACCCGGAGGTTAAAGCGGTCGTAACGGGTATTGGCCAGAATACCCTCGTGGGATAAATAACCGGTTGAAATATTATAGGTGGCAATATCGTCGCCTCCTTTGAGGAAAATGTGGTATTTCTGAACAACACCTACCCGGTAAATTTCATTTTGCCAATCGGTGTTGTTGTTGTACCGGTGATAATCTTCCGTGTTTTCTGCTGCATTCAGGAACGAAAATCTTGAATTGATTTCATTTTCCGACATCCCCGACTGGCTGATCTGCTCATTCAACAGGCTTTTGAATCCCTGTGCGTCGAGCAGCGACTGGCGTTTGGGCGAAAAAGAAATACCTCCGTAGGCATTGACGATAATACTACTACTGGTTTCCCTTTTCTGTTCCAGGTTAATGTAAATAACTCCGTTTGAGCCCCAGGACCCAAGATACGAGTTGCCGTCGTTAAAAACGGAAACACTTTCTACGTCATCCACATCCACAATATCGAGCGGATTGATGGTAAAACCGTCAATAGCGCTGAAGTTGGCATAATGAATGGGATGGATCATTTCATCAATCATGACCAGGGGCTCATTCCGGCCATACAGGGATGACAGCCCGCGGATATTGATGAAACTTTTGCTTCCCGGCATCCCGGATCCCATTGTGACCTGGGTCCCGATTAATTTGCCCTGCATCACCTGGTCCAAAGAACTGTTTGCTTTTTGGTTGATATCATTTGGAAAAATATACGATCCGGCCTGGGTCATATTCCGAATGGAAACATTCCCAAGTGGGGCAGGTATCTGGTCATCGACCGATTTGACCGAGGTACTGACCATCGCGATGCTAAACCGGGTTTGTTTATTGAGTTTCAACAAGCGGGTGGTGTACCCCGGTGTCTGAACCACCATGTACGCATCGGGGTCTGTAACACTGATTTCAAATTCACCCTTCTCGTTGGTCCGGGCATTTTCGCCGGCAATGGAGACCAGTACGGACTCAAGCGGCGAATTACTGATGGCTTCTTTCACCACCCCCGTTACCGTGTATGGATTTTGCGCATACATTCGGAAGGTCACCGGGAGTAAAAGTACCAGCAACAATAGGATAGGCTTTAATGTATTCTTTGTCATCTTGATCATTTTTTTTGCATGATTTATTCTTCAATCGGGTAAAAACGCAGGCTATCCCACATCATCACGCCCGGATAGACGGTAACCACTTTCACAACATGTTCCTGAGTCGAGGGAAAGTCAACATCACAGATGTAGACATTTTCCGTAACCAAAGAAGGAGAGTTGAGTTCCAGTACTTGATCTATTCTTTCCCCATCAAGATATACAATAACGTTGGCGCGGTTGGATCCCTTTTTAAAATAGCCCCACATCTCGTATTTACCCCGGGTGATTTTGGGTAAGGTAATTTCGATAGACCAATAACCTTCCGGCATAACAATGCAGTCATCGTTAATAAAACCGGTACCCTGAAATTTACACCAGTATTGCAAATAATCGCCGTTCCATTTTATTTTTTCGAAACCGTTTTCCCCATCATAAAAGTTGACGGTAGTTTCACCAACTTTATAACCTTCCATTGCTTCAAATTCAGGGAAGGAAGTTGTATCGAAGAAATACTCTCTGGGTGTGGGCTTGTCTGGGATCAGCAGCTGGGTAATGCCGTGAATAACCCCGTTCTTTGCCGGAATATTGGAATATTTGTCGATAAAGGTTGTAAGCACGGAATCTCCGGGAGTGGGATTGATCTCAAAGTTGAGGCCCACATTAAACGTAACGGAATTTTCGCGTGTAATAATGTAGTAAGTTCCGTTGGTGATGGTGGTCATATAGTAGGTGTTTTCCAAACAGTGATACGCCATGTATTGGAAAAATCCATTGTCTAAATCATAAAGATTTCCTACTCCGTCGTCAAAACGGGCAACCAGATCGTCAACTGAAAAAATCCCATGTGCGTTAAAAACCGAATCGGGCACAGCAAGAATGGTGTATCGTACGCGTGCAGTGGTTCGCCCGTAGGGGATTTCCAAGATATCGAGTGTGTCGCTGAGCCCGGCTTTTTCCAATCCCTGGGTGAAAATGGAATACTCGCTAAATTCTTTAAAGGTTGAATAAGTTCCCAGGCTTATCGGATCGATTACGCGATCGATTTTGTGAATGACCCCGTTCGCAACCGTAATGTTCCTTTTTGTAATTTTTGAGTATTTGTTGATAATGATTTCATCACCATCAAATTCGGAAACAAGGTAGTCGCCAATGGCGTTCCGGGTGCCGATGCTACCCAGCCCGATATCGGAGGTGGTTATCTCCGCCGGAATGACATGGTTTCTTAATAAGCGGATTAATTCATCATCGGTAAAGTCGGTATACGAATTCTTGCCCTTCAGCACATAGTAGGCCTGGAAGGCTGCATTGTCGGGCAGAAACAGGGTGAAAGGCCCCCGGGTGCTCAAAATACCCGACAAACCTATGTGTTCCGCAATGGAATAAAATTCACTAAAGTTGACGGAATCATCCTGAATGTATTCCATGATCTGCATCTCAGCATCCTCTAAAGGTCGCCATTCGGGTTCCAGTTCGCATTGGACAAGAACAAGGCTTGTCAGGAACAGGAGGAGTACAGGAAACGGGTTGTAAACTATTCTTTTGCTTTTCATGATTCTGTCATTTTTTAACGGTCGTAATATGGATTCTGAACCAGCATGGGATTTGTATCCAACTCTCCCTGCGGGATGGGTAAATAATAGCTCATCGGATCCAAAATTTTCGATTGCAGGATGGGCCTTTGTTTCACATCGGCACCGGATAGGATCATTTGAATAATCAGCGATTTATTTTCGAAATTATTCCGTTTGGCAAAACGCAGTACATCGAACCAGCGCTTCCCTTCCAGGGCAAATTCCCTGGCTCTTTCCGACAAAATGATATTCCGGAAAATGGTAATGTTCGGTTCGATGTTGAGTGTGGGTACAAGCGCTCTTTGCATGATTTCGTTAATGTAGAAATTCGCTTCGGTAAATTGTCCCAGTTCAGCATGCGCTTCCGCTTTGATGAGAAGGATATCGGCATACCGGTAGTAAATCATGTTGGCATCCCGTTCGGCCGTCGTTCGCTTTGTTTTCGGAGTCAGGCTGGTATATTGATACTTGGAACGCGGGTCGGGATCGCCTTGTCGGATATCGGTTATTCCGAAAAGTTCCTTTGCATAGGGTGACAGATCAACCTTACTGGTACCCACGGCAGGTATTACATTCACATTGAAAGGATTTTCTTCGTTCTCGAGCGCATCGTTGAACTGGATCTCAAAAATGCTTTCTGGTGCATTGCCCGGATAGTACAATTCGAACCAGTTGTTGGCAGGCTGAAGTTGAAACCTTTGGGATTGAATGATCTCATCGCAAACCTCAATGCATTTCTGATATTGTTCGCTCCATAGGTAAACATCGGCCAGTAAGGCATTCATCGCGTAGATGTTCGCCCTGCCTTTATACATATCGGGCTGCGAGGCGTATTCATCAACCCAGGCGGTGGTTTTGGCCTTTACCAGGTCTTTTTCAATCTGCCTGATGATTTCTTCCTCGGTCGACTTGGGCACAGAGAATTTTACGGTATCTGCCGTTGATGCTTCAACGATCAGAGGAACTTCTTTCCATATCCGCACCAGGTCGAAATAGGCTTTGGCACGGATAAACAAAGCTTCGGCTTCGTAGGCTTTTTGGGTTTTCACCTCAAACGTTTCATCCAGGGCAAGCACATCGTCGGAAAAAACCATGATGGTGTTGGCCAGGTTGATGGCGCTATAGAATTTACTCCAGGATATACTGCTATTGGTTGGGAGAATCTCCCCGCTGGCAATCTGCTGGAAACCGCTGAACGTAGAGCTGTTTAACAAGGCCATGTCGGCCCTGATTTCGCCCCACATCCATAAATCCTGGCTGCACTCCCGGTATCCGTCGTACATGGCGGCCACAACGGCGGCCACATCTTCCTTGCTCTGCCAGAACTCCTGTTTCACCAGTTTGTTTTCGGGTTCCAGGGTTAACCAGTCGTTGCACGAAACGCATATCAGCAGCAGCAGAACCAGTACCGGAGATTTTATTGTGTTGATTATTCTCTTCATTGTTGTACCTTTTACAATTAAAATTTAATGTTTAAACCAATCGTAACACGTCTTCCCGGAGGTGTTTTACTATTGTCCTTGGGTAAGTCCTGCGGGTTGGATGAAATGCCAACTTCGGGATCCTGACCTGAATAATTGGTCCAGGTAAACGGGTTATAAACGGTACCGTATATTCTTAAATCCGTCAGTTTCAGTTTTTGACATAACTTTCTGCTGAAGTTATACGAAATCGACGCAGTTTTCAGGCGCAGATACGATCCATCTTCCACAAAACGGCTGGACCCCATCCAGTTAAATCCTTTGTTGTACAAGGCCCTTGGTACATCGGTTGTGTCGCCGGGGCTTCTCCAGCGCCAGTTGGTTGCCCGGCTCTGGTTATCGTGGTTGTACATTTTCTCGGTATTCATGCGGGTCTGATTGATCAGATCCTGGCCTAACTTGTAATAAAAGAAAAAGTTAAGGGTGACGTTCTTGTATTGGATCCGTGGCCCGATACCCCCCATGATTTCCGGGTTGTAATCGCCCAGTAATACCAGGTCCAATTCATCGATGACCCCGTCGTAGTTCCGGTCGGTATATTTGGCATCGCCGGGTTCAAATTCATAGCCGGTGCCCTGACGCATAATCAGCTCGCTTTTTCCTTCAATGTCGTAAACCGGATTTCCGTTTTTGTCCCTGACAATAACATCGTTTGCATCGACATAGGCTCTTTCGTACAGGTATCCGTAGAAGCCTCCCACCGGGTCGCCGGGTTCAATTTTTAACTTATAATCGCCGTTTGCCAGCATATTTCCCTTTTCCAAAGAATAATTTTCGGGGAGGCTTAACACGATGTTTTCATTGTGCGACATGTTAAAGTTGATGCTGAAATTAAAATCTTTCGATTGGATAATCTTTGCATCAACCATCAGCTCCCATCCCTGGTTTAACATTTCGCCGCCATTCTTGTTAATGGTTCCATATCCTGAGGTGGACGGGATTCTTGAATTGCTGATGTACAGGTCGTGGGTAATCTTGGTATACACATCAAATTCGATGTTTAACCTGTTTTTGAAAGCGAAAAAGGTTAAGCCGGGATTAAACTGCTCGATGGTTTCCCACCGGAGGCTGGTCAGTTCAATTCCATCGGGACGGACACCGGAAATGCCCATGTAGCCATAACTTGTACTGGCGCTGTAGGTGTTAAAATACAGGTAATCGCCGTTGGGCATGTTTCCGGAAAGCCCCCAGCTTCCCCTGAATTTGAGCTCATCAATAAACTTCAATCCTTTCATAAACGGCTCTTCGGAGAATCTCCAGGCAGCGGTGGCCATCGGGAAAAAGCCCCACCGGCTCAATTCGCTCAGTTTGGAGGTTCCTTCGTAGCGTACCCCTACCGATAAAAGGTATTTATCTTTGTATTTATAGTTGGCGCTCAGATACGTACCGATGGAGCGGTACGCTGAAGAAGAGGAACTGATGTTTTCCAGCCGAACCTGCCCGGATGGGTCGGTTAAATTGGGTGAGGCCGATTTACTGGTGGTTTTGCTGAAGCCTTTTGAGCTTTCGTCGGTTGTTTCCAGCAGGGCCAGGGCAACCAGTTCGTGATCCGATCCGATTTTGGGGCTGTAAATGAGTTTATTCAGTGTGTTGATCGTAGTCTTTTTGTAATAGTCTTCCGAGGCCCTGTTGGTCTGACCGCTGTTGTAGTCATAACCAATGGCTTTGAAGGGGAGGAATTTGGCTCTTTTCTGGTCGAAGATATCCAGGGTAATGGTTGCATCGTACACCAGGTCGGGCAGTATGTCGTACCGGAGCGAAAAGGCAGCCCTCGAATTGTCTTTGTATATTTTGTGGCTGCCTAACGTGGCAAAGGCCACCGGGTTATACACCGATTCGGACGTACCCTGGATGGTTTCAAGCGGGGTGAAAAACTCACTCAGCTGGTTCCCTAAGGTATCCATTTCGTATACCGACATATTCGGCATTTTACGATAGGCTATGTCCCGTAAGCGTTTATTCCGGTAGTCATAGTCTTCGGCATCGTAGGTTGCATCCTGATCGTACCGGGTGAAAAAGACATCGGTCTTTAGACGCAGTTTTTTCGACAGGTCGTAGTCGAGTGATGTGCTGATATTCACTTTTTTCAAAGCAGTACCCATGGTCGTTCCGGCTTCATCGAAATAGGAAAGCGACATTTTATACCGCGACTTATCGCCACCCCCGCGTACCGAGAAGTTATGGTCCATCACATAACCCAGCTGGGTAATCTCTTCAATCCAGTCGGTATTTTGGGAAAAATTATGGTATTGTTCCCAGGTAGGGTCAAAATCAATTTCGTTGCTTTGGAACGTACCTGCATCGTTGTTAAAATGGGCTTCTTTGATCAACCGGGCATAACCGGCTCCATCGAGCATGGGGATGGGATCGGGTTCTTCCGAACGGGTATACTTCACGGTATATTCGAAAATGGGTTTTGATTTGGTACCCCGTTTGGTTTTAATCATCAAAACCCCGTTCGATGCTTTTGAACCGTAGATGGCGGTTGATGCGGCATCTTTCAATACCTCGATCGATTCGATGTCTTCGGGGCTCACATCGATCAGGTTCCCGAATTTTTCAATGTCGGCTGTG
>DAIMEA010000053.1:0-13637 GCA_036725585.1 Prolixibacteraceae bacterium
AATAGATTCTAATGTGCCCTAATGTGCCTAATGTGGTGAAATTATTATTCCAGCTGCGTTTTTTATTGAGTCGGCAACTTGCGGACCGTTGTTGATCCATTCATTGCCCGGCCCGGGCGTATTCGAGAAGAATTTGTCGGCTTCCGTCCAATTATTGGTTGCCCTTATATACGAAGAACCTTCGTCGAAATAAATATACTGGTAATGATCGGGGATATGGGCATAAGGCGCTTTCAGTAATTTTTCAATCCTGTTTTCGGAAATCTCGGTATTGGGTTGCGCCGATAAGGTATACACTCCGCCAACATCGTACATATTCTTTGCAAAGTGGTGAATGTAGTTGGCATGGATCCGGTTGTTTTTCATGCAGGAAATGGTTTTGGTCCAGCCCCAACCCACACAAATTCCCGAATAATTCAGATAGCTCACTTCGTTGTGTTCCATGTTAATGTCATGGGCAAATCCCACGCTGATTCCCACGCATCCCCAGTCTTCGTTTGTGCAATTGGTAATAAGGTTGTTTCGGATGGTTTCGAAGCGGCAAACTTCCCGTTCATCGGCTGGGTTGTATGGAAGGTGTGCCTCGAAGCTTTTATCGCCGAAAAAGCCAATTTGAATGCCTGTGCCGCCAATATCCTGAATTGTACACCCTTCGATCCGGTTATGATGGGTCCCATCTTTTAAATCGATCCCTGTTGCCGCCATGTGTTCTATCGTGCAATTTTCAAAAGTTACATTGTTTGCATTGCTCAATTCGATTCCCGCAGGCTGTCTTCCCAGCCAGGCCTGGTTACAGAGGGAATCCTTGTCGGGCGTTCCTTTGAAGTCCAGGTTGTATGCATCAAGTATAAAAAAACCGGCCTGCAGTGGTACATGTCCGGCATACGACGGGCGCATCCAGGTTGTATTTTCAAAAGTAATTCCCTGAAATGAAATGTTCGAAACTTGTAAATCGGGTGTCCCGGCAAATTCAACAAGCGTTTCGAGGTAAGGCACAATAACTTCTGCTGACGTCATATCTTCACCTTCGCTTGGCCAATAATATACCTTTCCGTTGTTTTCATCGGCATACCATTCGCCGGGTTGGTTCAAGAGTGAAATATGATTAATAAAGTAAAATGCTGAATTTCCGTTATATTCCTTGTTTTCATCGATGAAGGGAGCAGGCCATGGATGTTCAAACTCGATGCGGCTTTCGGGCTGGTGAAAAGTAATCAGGGCGCTGTCGGCAACAATTTCCATGTCTTTAACACGAAGGATCGCAATGGCCCACCACTGATGGATTACAAATTCAAGCTGGTCGATTGAGGAAAGGTCAACATCAGGCTTTGGAATCCAGAACGATTCATTCTGCTTATCCACAGAAAGGATACGGTCAAGGGTTCCATCGCTTAAGTTACTGGCACGAACCGCTTTTTCGCCATTTACCCACATTTGGCGGAATGACAGGCGTTTGCCTCCAATCAGGGGTATTTGGGCTACGAATACTTTACCCTGTGCTTCTTTTGGCAATCCTGTAATTTTCCCTGCTTTTTTCCAGTTCGTTACCGGGATTCCGCCGGAAATAGAGGGATTTGCATCCGGAGCTGCTTTAATTATGGTAGGGCTTATTTCTGATCCCGAATCTTCAGGCCGGAAAAGAAGGGGTTCAACAAGCTGGAATTTCCCATCATTGAGGATAATATTCACCCCGAGGGCAATAGCCGGATCGTTCAAACGGCGAAGGTCCCTGATTTTCCGCTGGGCCATCGCGATGGTCTGCATGGGTTGCCCTTGTGTTCCGGGATTGGAGTCGTTGCCATTTGGGGAAACCCAGATTTCCAAAGCCATTGCCGGAAATATTAAAAAGATCAAGATTAAAGTTAGAATTGTTTTCATTATCCATTTTTTTACCACAGTAGACACAATAGGGAACATTAGGTTTTTCCTATTGTGATCTAATGTGTCTATTGTGGTGATTATTTCATTGAAATATCCTTTTCAAATAACGTGTGTTTGCCCCGAAATTGCCAACGACATCGCGTGAATTCCCTGCATCGCGCGAACGTTCGATGACCAGCCAGCCTTTGTATTTCATTTGGTCGAGGGTTTCCTTCACTTTCTTCAAATCAATGGCCGGGTCGTTTTCGAGCCAAACCCCATCGGCATTGGTACATAAAATCTGGCAGATGTTTTCGGCGCCCAACGTGGTCAGTTCCGTATAAAGGTCCCGCCTGTTTTGCAGGGCATTGGCAAAATTGAAATAGATCTTGATGCCCGGTGAATTGATTTCTTTCAGCAGTTCAAGCTCCCCTTTTGCATCGAGTGCTGTTTCGATCCCGATCACCACCCCGGCAGCTTCGGCCTGTTGGCCTGCCCAGCGAAGTTTGGCCACGATTGAATCGCGCCGTTCGGGATGTTTGATTAAATCGCCTTCGACACCCAGGGGCAAAAAGGCCACTTTCGTACCCATCAGGATCATGGTGTTGATGCAGTCGATGATCATGGGCTTTATATCACGTTCAGCAAAATTCTGGGCATAAAAGCCCGACATGGCCATGCCGGCCAGTTGCAGGTTGTATTTTTTTAGTTCATCGATAAAGCCCTTGCGTTGAAGGGGATCGAGCAATTGATTGTCGAAGGTAGGCCGTTTCCCCAAACCGCCCATATCGAGCAGCAAACCGTCGGCGCCAATTTCGTAGGTTCGCTGAATGGCTCCTTTTTTCTGTCGTTTCAGGATCATCCAGTCGCAAACGCCTATTTTATACTGAGAAGTATCGAAAACATGTTCGATACCAAAGAGGGCTTCCAGGTCGGCGAAGTGGGTCAGGGCCCGGGCGGGAAGATTTTCGCCCTTGTCGCCAAAAACTTTCAGAAGGTTTTCCTCTTCTATTGAGATCCCCGATTCGTCGAGCCGGTTGTTTTCATCGATTACAGCTGTTGAATCCAATAGTAAATGCCGGGCCATAAATCGGTACATGGCTTCCCTTTTTGATGGTCCGTAATCGTGTCCTTCGTTCGGGAAATGTACATTTTCGACCCGGGCAGTGGGTTCGTAAAAATCGTAGATGCGTTTCAGGTGGGGAAATTCTACCTCAGGTACGTTCGCAGTCCAGTCGCCCCCGTCGGAGATAATTAACTGAGGCTTGGGAGCAAACTGAGCAGCCAGTTCCACATTGTTGGTCCCGCCGCCACAAAGATGAATGGGATTGCCGCTTTCGCAAGGACATCCGCCGTAGTGAATAGCCGACATCATAACGGCAGGCACACTCACATCAATGCGTTTGTCGATGGCTGCCAGCAACATCGAATGGCTTCCTCCGCCCGATCCTCCGGTAATTCCCACCCGATCGGGGTCGGCTTCATTCTGTGCCAATAAAAAATCGAGCCAGCGGATGCTGTTTAAAACCTGGATCGTATTGGCCAGGCTGCTGCGATGGTATTTGGGTTCGAATTGCAGGGCCGACTCGCCCCAGGCAAACAGATCGTAACTGACACTCATGGCGCCCATACGGGCCAGGCCGGCGCAACGGGCCTGAATTTGCTCGTTGTAGCGCCCGTTGGCAAAATGGCCGTTCGGGCACAGCACAACCGGAATCTTCCCTTTAATTTTCAAGGGTTTGTAGATAGAGCCGGTGGTATAAACGCCCGGCAAAACTTCGAGGGCGATGTTTTCGACCGTATATCCCTCATATGTTCTTTTTTGGGCACAGATGGGATTGCTTTGGGGCGAAGCCGGCTGGGAATCCAATCGCAGGGCCTTCATCAGGCAGGGCAGGATTTCTGCTTTCCTTTTTTCCCATTCCTCCTGGGATGTATATTTTTCAGCAAGGCTTTCCAGGGTTGCCTTTGCTTCGGAAAGGGTACGACGGTGATACTGGAATTCCTGAATTTTGAACCGGTTGGAGGCTCCGTCGGGGAGAAACATCAAATCGAACGGGGACAGTACATTTTTCAGGGTCGATTCAACGTCGGGACGGAAACGCCACCGGGCATAGGTGAGCACTTTCCCTTCCACAACCTTTTCTGAATAACGGAGCCGGACATCAAACTGTTCTTCAATTTCAGACAAAACTTCCTGCAGGGGCTGCTGAAACTTGTCATCGGAAGTTTGTGCTACCCCCTGCATAACAAGCAAAAAAAGAAATATCAGTATATAAATCGTTCTATTCATTGAATAAATTTTTTTACCACATTAGACACACTAGATCACAATAGATCTATGTGCCCTATTGTGTCTATTGTGGTTAATTTTCCGGCCATTTTTCATCAATAATGGGTACTTCGTTCAGTTTTGAAGGATCGACCTTTACATATTTCATACGCTCCCTGCGCCAGGTGTAAATGATGTGTACCATTCCATCGCTTCCCTGGATTACGGCAGGGTATGAATACTGGCTGATTTCCGAATCTTCGAGGATCAGCGCGGCATTCCAGTTTTTACCATCATCACTCACGGCAACATTCAACGGGGTGCGATGTCCTTTCGATGCGCCAACAGGGGTAGCGACATGGTTGTACACTACCAAATGACGGCCGTCGTGCAACGTAACAGCATCGGTTCCCGAGTTGTTGTTGGGCAGGCCTGAGGGCTGGGTCAGCGACCAGGTTTTCCCCTTATCCGACGACCATGAGGTAACCAGTACACTGTTTCTGCTTCGGCACAGAATCTGGAGGTCTCCATTGGGGTGCTTCAGTATGCTGGGCTGGATGATGCTGTGTACCGACGGATTGTTGATCCCTTCGGAACGTTCCCATGTGCGGCCCCAGTCGCCTGTGCTTTCGAAATGCACCAGCCATCCGTTTCCTTCGGTGCTGGACGGACATAGCAAAGTGCCATCGTCGAGCAATACCGGTTTATTTTTCACCGGGCCTATGTTCCCGTTGGGAAGGAGCTCGGCTTCGCTCCAGGTATGCCCGTTGTCGGACGAACGTTTCAGCATTCCCCACCACTCCGAAGGTTTTGGGCCGACTTTGTAGAAAAGAAGCAAATCGCCTTCCGGTATTTGGTATAAAACCGGGTTCCAGGTTGGGTAGCGTAAGGTGTCGTTTTGAATTCCGTTAGCCGCTTCAACCGGGGCAGTCCAGCCGGTTTCGGTTTTACGCGAAATGTAGATGCATACATCCGGGTGACGTTCGTACGTTCCCCCAAAAAAAGCAGCTGCGAGTCCTTCGGGCGTTTCGGCCAGCGTTCCGGCATGGCAGGAAGGAAAGGAGGCGGTATCGTAAAGAAACTGTTCTTCGACAATGCCTTTCTTCCAATTGATGGGGTGGCTGCAACTACAAATGATGAATAATGAAACAATTGCTATAATGATGATACCTTTCATACCGTATTATCTTTCGCCCTACAGGGCTAACTAATATTATTCGTCCTTTAAAATCATAGGGCTCCGCCCTATGCTGATGCTTTCGCCCTGTTGGAGCTTGACCAATTATTATATTATTTATTCAATTACTAATTTTTCAAGTTTATCGGTGCGGCCTATCTCCTTCCCATTTTTCAGTACGTACAGGCCTTTGCCGTTCTGGTATTTATCGCCGGTTTTGTCCCATACGATCGTGAGGATATCCCCTTTGTATTTCACGTTATCGAGGCAGAACCAGTCCCATTTCCCTTCAGGGACAAGTGGGTTAACTTCAATCACCTGATCGATACGGGGGCGCAGCCCAACCAGTCCGGTTATTACCAGGTCATTAAAAGTTGAATGGTTATAATAGCGGCTTCGTTCCTGGTCGCCCTTCAGCCAGTAACCGGTTACTTCATCGAGGTATTCTCCAATGTAGGGACGGCCCCGGTGGTACTGGGATTCGACATACAATTCCATCTGTTCAAAGTAAATGGAATCGTTCATCACATCCTGTTCGTAATTGTTCAGCAGGTTTGCCAACCCGGTTAGGGTTTGCGCGGTGGCAAAAGGCCAGACCGCCCCATCCCACTCGCATTTGCAGCAGCCATGGGTGCGGAATTCGGGGTGGCGGCGTTCGGCAGTTGTTAATCCATACGGTGCAAGGAAACCATCTTCTGATGTTATCTGTTCCCATGCAGTCGTTTGCTCGTTTTCAGGGATATTGAAATACCAGGGAATATAGCCGATGGCTTCGCGAACACCGGCAAAACTGTCGGTTTTTTCCCGGATGGTTTCGTAAAACAACTTATCGGGGTTCCAAAGTTTTGTTTGAATCAAATCTTTCAGGGTATCGGCTTTGGCGGCAAACACGTTTTGAAGATCGGTATTCCCTTTCATTCCGGCAATTTTTGAAATAGCCAATGCATTGCCATACATGTAACTGTTGATGGTGGGCCGGGCGTTTTTCACCTTGCGCCCGCCGCTGATCTGTTCCTCCATTCCGTCTTTCACGTCCTCCTGCCAGAAAAGCCCGTTGGGGAGACGGTTTTCCTTTTCCCATTGTTCGTAATCGGCAAGCAGGTCGGGTAAGAGATCCAACAGGTAGTCGGTGTTGTTGTCGACGTAATATTTTTCGAGCAGGGCTGCCGGGGTCCAACTGCTGAATTTATGCAGTTTCGCCATGGGCTTTCCTTCGTTTCCCCGGTACCATACATGCAGGTAATCGTTCAGGTATCCGGGGTTGTGCAGCCAGCGGGCTTCCATGATGTGGTGGCCGATGGCGCAGGCAATCAGGTTGTATTTATCGGCATAGCTGCGTTGTACCAGGAATTCAGTAAAGGCATAACCCGCCGGCGTTTCTTTGATGTGCTTTCGTAATGTCCACCAGCGGTATATAAATAGTTCGTTAAAGTTATCCTGCGGGCATTCAAACAGGGGCACATTCTCCTTCATCCATTTCCAGGCACGTTTGTTGGGTATGGCCTGAACGATGTTTTCGTCCTCCATGCGGTTGAAGTAGTCGATATAATGCTTGAAATCATCAACTTTCAGAATTGCAGCATCTCCTTCTCCATTTTTTGTTTTCAGGGATATAATGAAGAAAGCAGCCTCTTTAACAGGTTTTCCGTTTTGCTTTACATCATAATCCTGGTCGGTTGGGGTGTCGGCATCGGGAAAACGGCGCACTTCTCCTGTTCGGAAAACAATTTTGTCGAGGCGATGTACCGGGGCAAAGAACAAACGCTGCAGAACCTGCGTCCCGTTCAGATAAACCCGATAGAACCGGTCTCCGGTTGTGGCTTCAATCCGGATGGTATAGTCTTTTTGTGCTTCGTATTCACCAATCCGGTTGACACGGTACCCGTCTTTGTATTTTAGAATACCATCGCTGTCAAAAATCAAACGGATAGCGGGTGTGTTTTTTTCGTCCTGTAATTCGATTTGCAGCATACCGGCATCCGTTTGCCCGGCTTGAATCGTGAAAGCAACATCGGCCCGGGTTGTTGCCGGAAACAGGCGGGTGGCTTTGGCATAATCGAATTCGTCTTTATCCCGAAGCGCCAGCCAGCGTTGTCCGCTTTTTTCTTCGATTTTCACCGGTGCCCAAACCGGGCTGTAAATGTTCCAGCGATCGAGTTCTTTTCCCCTTGGCATTTCATCAAAAACCTCATCTACCGGCAATACTTCCTTTTCGGCAATGGGTATCCGGATACGCGAGATCCACATGTCTTCCTTATTCATGCTGTAGGCCACCCACAGGTTGCGATCGGAAGGCATACCGTTGCCTTCGACAATCCCCCGCACGTATTGCGGACCGTACGATTTATAGTTGCCGCCGTAGCGCATGGTGGTTATATCGCCGTGAACAAGCAACAAATTGGTATACTCAATCCCATTGTTACTGACCGACAGTGCCAGGGGCCAGCGGAACTCCGAGGGATTGTATACGGTAACATACTTCCCGTCGAAAGTTTTTTGCCCCCATATTTTGGCATTTGCATTGACAAAACCGGGTGCACGTAAGGGGGAGGTCCATGTTTTTCCTTCATCAGAGCTGCAGGCTGTCAGGGCATGTTTCCACAAACCGATGACATTTCCGTTGGGTAAATGATAATAGCTGAATGCCTTGTATTGTTTCTGAATGGGGATTAAGGGATCGTCGCGGTCGGCCTCCTCGACCCATTGCTGCATCATCAGGGGCTTTGATAATAATTCATTGCAAGCAGCCACAAAACCTTTGTCTTTGCTTTCGGTATAGAAAGGGTACGAAGTATTTTTCACATTCCAACCATGGTTATACCGGATGAAATAAACCGGGCTAAAAGAACCATTCGGATAGATTTCTCGCACAACACGACCAATGCCGTTACCGTCGTTCGGGCTGTCTTTTTCATTTAAGGAAATTCCATAATAGGCGAAGGTCAGCAGTCGGTTGTCGGACGAAACATAAAAACCCATGCGTTGGTGCATTACCGCGTCGAGGTCTTTGGCTTCATCTTCAACGCCCTCTTTGGTCGTTCCGTCGGGAATGCGGTATTGGGGAAACAAAGTAAGCGGTTTCGACCAATTGTACCCATCATCCGAAGTCACCAGCATGGTCCGGCCCGGGGGGATGTGTTCGCCCACCGGGTTGTTCAAATAGTGGTAGTAGAAACGGTTGTTCCAGTAAGCAATATTTGGTGCGTGGTTGTAGGTCCAGCCCAGGCCATCGGCTTCTTCGGGCAATTCCCGGTTGGCCCGCATCACCTGGATGTTGTGTACGCCCAATGCAGGGCACAATTGACCATGATGATAATCGATATTCACCAGGGTTTTTCCTGAGTAGAAAATTGTGTCCTGGGCCAATGTGGCTATTCCTATAAATACAAATGCGAATATGAGGTAACTTCGTTTCATCTTAATAGTTGATTCCCGTCGTTATTTCAAAAATTCTTGCGCCCTTACAGGGCTTTTTAACCTATTAATTCATCTTTCATTCATAGGGCATTGCCCTATGCTAATGCTCACGCCCCGTTGGGGCTTTTTTTACAGGGTGTTGCCCTATGCTGATGCTCACGCTCTGTTGGGGCAGATTCATACCATTATTTCAAAACGAACGATCCCTGAAAGGGATTACGCATTAGCGCGGGGCAACGCCCTGCGTTAATAATCAACGATCTCAATTAAGCCCTGATAGGGCGTAAGCCTTATGTGCCGGTTGGTCTGACCCTTGTCAATCGATCTGTTTATCAATAGATTCATGGCTTATTAGTTTGTCAATCAACTTTTTCTTAACCCTGATAATGGTTCCATGCTTGTGGCCTTGGGGCAAAGAGATTTCCGAAGAAATGTCGGTAAAGGTTTTAAAATCCTTTGTTTTTGCTGCCTTGTAGGTTTTTTCGCCATAGGCATCGTAATAAATCAGATAATCATCCCCGATTTTAATAACGCCTGGCCCTTCGGTGAGGAATCCGGTAAACGGTTCGGAGATATTGTTCCACGGGCCTAAAGGGCTTTCGCCAAAGGCAACACGGATGTTCCGGTTCGGGCGGGTGTTGTCTTTCAATACCAACACATAATCATTTTTTTGACGTTTTACGATGACACAATCGATCACGCTAAAACCGGGATCAAGGAATAATTTTGTTTCCGAAAAGGTTTTGAAGTCGGGCGTTGTTACGCAGTACATACGGTGATTATTCCGTTCTTCCTCTATTCCTTTCTCAAATTTGAAGGGCAGGGTTGAAGCCCAGATAATGATGAATTCCTTTTTCTCATCATCGTAAAACAGTTCGGGCGCCCACACATTGACGGTTGAGGTATCGAAATCCATGACCGGGATCAACTGCTGTTCGCTCCACGATAGGAAGTCGCGGGTACTGGCATAACCAAAGCCCAAATCGCCCCGCCACGAAGAAGTCCAGACCATATGGTACGTGCCATCAGGCCCCTTTACTGCCGAAGGGTCGCGCATGACTTTCTGCTTACCAACCTGCGGAACCAGGTATGGGCCTCCCAAATCGTCCCAGTGGTAGCCGTTTTCGCTCCAGGCAAGATAAAGCCCTTCGGTGGCAGGCTCACGGAAGGTGGTAAAAAGGTAAGCCTCTTTTTGCTGGCAACCCGCCAGGATTAAAAAGGTTATAAGAATAAAAAACAGTTTCTTCATTGCGTGATCATTTTCATTCTCATTTTGTTTCGAAAACGATTAATCGGGGGAACACTTGTTTAACCGGGGGTTGGAATGAAATGCTCCACTTTCCCGCATTTGGGGCATACATACAAATCGAATGTTTCCGTATTGACAAAAGCCTCAAAAATATTTCCAAAGAATCCGATTCTGGGGCCTTCGTGAAACTTATAAGCACCTGAATATATCATTTTTACATTGCAACGTAAACAATCAATTTTTTTCTTTTGATTGTACATTTCTTCCATTTCAATGACTTTTTCCTCGGATAAAGAGTAATTACAATTCCAGCATAATTCGAAATGATCTTCCATTTCTGCATTACAATTTGGACAATTCTTCATGGATTTACTTTTTATGTTTGTGGTTATTTTAGGTTGTTCTTTCTAGAATCAGCACCCAGTCATTACCCGGAATCTTTTCCCCGGGGCAGGAAAACAGCCGGATGCCTCCTGTGTTTTCAACAGTGCCAATTTCGGTTTTTTCTCCGGTTTGGGGATTAAACCAGGAGGCTTTTATTTTTTCCCCCTTTACATTCTCCATTGCTACCGGGATTTCACCACCCGAAAAAGCATATATCAACGCAAAGTTTTCCCCCTGCGTGGCGATCAGGCGGTTATATTTTTCCCCGGTTTCGCCTGCGATGATGCTTTGATCGGGAATACGATCGGCATACGAATGCGACAGCATCAGTTCTTTGAGGTAGCGCATCTGTGCGGCTCCCGGGGCATCTTTAGCCTCGGTCCAGTATATTCTGGCGCCATAGGCAGCTTCGTTATCTTCGGGGCGGTAAAACTGCATGATGGCACTGTGGCCGTAAGTATGGCCAAAAGCGCCGGCAAAAACCGACCAGTAGGCGTAGCGCCTCGCATCGGCATCGTTCCAGTAAGGCTGGGTGGTATCGTGCAGGCCCTGGGGAATGCCTTCGTACGAGGGTTCGCCGTCGATGGTGGGTTTAGGGGGCGACATGGAAAGATCGTGGGCAACATGCCGCCAGTTGTCTTCGCCATAGTTCCACTCGGTATCGTCCTGGTCGTAGCGGCGGTGCCCGCTCTGGAACATGTTAAAATCGAGCCAGTTTTCGTTGTGAAACCAGGTTGAGGAAGAATACCTGCCGCGTGGGTGAAACGTGATCAGATGGTTTTGATCTACTGAGTTAATTGTTTCACCAATGGTTTTCCAAACATTTATCGAGTCTTCTCCCTTAATGTCGCCACCATTCAACCAAATAATATTCGAGCGGTCTCTATACCGATTTGCAAGCCATTTTGCATATACTTCAGCTTGTTCAACCGAGACATGGCCGCTTTTCACGTTCGAGCCCCAAACCGGAACCAATGCCATGAATATCCCTTTTTCTGCTGCCAAATCAATGATATAATCCACATGGTCCCAGAAATCGTATTCCAGCGTATCGCTGTAGTTGCAGCCTTCGGTTGTCAGCGGTTCGGCTACATTTTTGTTTACCAAAGCAAAGTCGCCGTATGGGTTTTTAACCTCTAACTCGTGAAGGACCATCACCTGAATTACATTGAATCCTTTTTCCTTCCGGTCCGATAAATAAATGTCGGCTTCTTCCCTGTTCAATTTTGAAAACAGCAACCAGCCTGTATCGCCGAGCCAGAAAAAGGGATCGCCATTTTCGGTTTCCAGGTAGCGATGGTTTTCCGATACCCGGAGCAGGGGTAGGGTTGAACGTTCTTTTTCGTTCGTGCACGAACCAAGGAATGCGACGAAAGCCAGTATGAAAAATAGATGGATTTGCTTGTTCATTGCTCTTTGTGTGTTTCTGTTAACCGATGTTGTTTCGTTCTTATTCATGAATCCAGACGACGACAGGTGATTTTTCGATACGAATTGTCCCTGATTCGGGCATGGTTTCTTTTCGAATCAGGGCTCCTGTTCCCGGGTCGATGAATTCTATGTTTTGCTTCCGGGAACTTTCTGCGTCAAAATGAAATTCTGAAGCCTGACTGAAGTACAGAATGGTTTCATTGTTTTCATTCTTAAGGCGATAGATACCTTCTTTTTTCACGGGCTCCACGTTCATTCCGGAAGCGGTTTCGAGGAATCCGGAAACTTTTATCTCAGGAACAGGCGCCAGCGACCCGGAGGCCATGAAGATGGCCCAGGCTAAGCTGCTTGTCCGATTTTCAGAATACATGACTGCTTTATCGGGGTATTTCAGGCGGTATGACAAAACATCGTTATATACCTGTTCAAACGACCGGCTCCCGGTTTTTTCCAGCCGGGCAAACTGACGGGGAGCAAGATTGAGCCCACCTTTTGGGGCATAAACAGTCCCATCGGCACGTGAGCTCCAGTAACGGATGTCGATGATATCGACCGTTCGGGAACGAACCGGATCGGCTAGAATCGAATCCTGTACGTCCTTTGTTGCGCTTAAGGCAACCAAAACATCTTTGTTGTTTTCCTTTTCCCATTCGGCAATTACATCGAGCCAGAAGGCCACGAATTCAAACGGCCCGGTATATTCTTCGCTGGTGGAATGAATGACCGCCGTATTGTCTCTGAAGTTGTCGAGGCATTTGCGGATGTAACTCCGGTACAATTCCCTGCGTACCGGGTGGGTCACATCGTAAAATTTATCGGCAATAAAGATGCGCTTATCGCCGGCAAAAGGCGGGGGTTCGGGGAACCCGGTGCCGTTGATGTTGTTGACGGTTCGCCAGGGCGAATCGACCCAGTGTGCGCCGGCTTCGAGTATGTGGTGCTGAAAAAAGTGCTGATAGAACAAAATTTTCCCGTTTTGGTCAGCCATTCCTGCAAACTCTTTTAAGCGGCCCCAATACCAGGGATTGAATTGGGTGAGGTCGTATTTGCTCAGCCCGTCCCAGGCCTGTTCTTTTCCAGAACGGGCAAAGGGCCCTTCGTAAAAGGGAGCCCAAACGTCGGCATCCATCCGGCGGATGCGTTCATGGTCGTCGCGGCGTCGTTCGTACCAAAGGGCGTAATGCTGTTCGATAAGCGCGATGTTGTTGTTTCCCATTTCGGCCATCACCTCGTTCAGGTTATCGGTATAGCCTTTCCCGATTCTCCCTGGAACGTAACGGGTAAGCGCCATTTGTGCGCGGTTGATCCCGCGGGGCCGTACCGTGCCATTCCACCAGGGTACGCCACGGCTTTCACCGGTGATTACTTTTTCGCCGTGTGCCAGCCATCCGTAGCGGATTTGAGTCGACGCCGGCTGTGTGCCTGCAGGATTTTCTTTTTCTTTCGGAGGAAGGGTGGTGCTATAGATTGCATCTTTTGGTCTATCCAAAGGGATAGGCGTTCTCCGGGGTGCTTCCTCTTCGATCCATTCCTTAACGGTTTTCACCGGAGTTTGAAAAAAGGCCACCAATTCGGCTGCCTGCTCCAGGGTCGGACTGGTGGTCGCGTTGGTGGTGTATTCGATTACCGGGTTTTGGGGAAGTTTGTCTTTTCCGATTCGTCCGCCCAGTTGGGCATAAAAAAGGCTCCGGGGGTTCACATGGCTATTGGGTTCGTGCCAGAAACCATTGCCGGCAAACTGGCCCCAGGTGCCAATGGCCCAGTTGGTGGCCCCGGGTGGGGCAAAATTTTCGATCCGGGAGGCCGAGCACTGCCAGAACAACGAAAAGGCAGCCGTCCAGCCGGCG
>DAIMEA010000054.1:0-13615 GCA_036725585.1 Prolixibacteraceae bacterium
ATAATCATTTTTCCGGAGTACTGCCTGTTCTTCAGAATTCGGTCCAAACCTACCGGTTAAGCCTGTCAGCAAATGAATTCACCGGATCGATTCCCGATCATTATGGTGATCTGAACCTTCAGTATCTGGATGTGCAATCGAATAATTTAAGCGGCATAATTCCGGCCGGTTTATTTAAGGGTTGGTTTACCGAACTTTACATTCAGGAGAACTTTTTTACCTTTGCCGATATTGAACCCGTTTTAGCCCAGATTAATGCTCTGACACGGAAGGACATTACGAGTACCAAAAAGTATCCGCTTAGTTCCACTACCGTGAACCTGAATGCCGGCGAAACGCTGAATCTGAATGCCGTGACCTTGTCGGAATTTCCCCTGGGTGGCAACAATAACCGGTATAAATGGTTCAAAAATGATGTGGAACTATATTCGGGAAACAATCCTTCGTGGATCGTCCCGAATGCGTCAACGTCCGATGCAGGCACCTATCGTTTTGAGGTGACCAACACCGTGGTTGCCGGTGTGACGTTAAAGTCGGACAACATCCTTGTGAATGTTCTTTCCGACAACCAGGCGCCAACCGACATCCTGCTTTCGCAAACAACGTTCGATGAAAACTACAGAGGCCTGGTTGGTGTTCTAAGTGCTTTGGATCCCGACGAAGGCGATCAGCACACCTTTTCGCTGACAACCGGCGATGGAAGCAACGATGCCGACAACTCTTCCTTTACGGTTGCCGAAGGGAATCAGTTATTTGTAAGCAATCAGTGGAATTTTGAATACAGAACAACGGCCCGCATTCACCTTTCGGTCGACGATGGTGCGGGTGGAATTTTTTCCAAAGCATTCGTCCTGACAGTGAACGATGTTAACGAAGCCCCGGTTTACAACGGGCAGGTTACCCACAACAGCATCGATGAGAATGCCGAAAACGGAGCGATTGTTTTCCAACTGATGGCTGATGATCCGGAAGGGGCGACCGTTATTTTTTCTATTTTGAGCGGGAACGACGATGGCGCATTTGGTATCGAGGACAACCGGTTGATTGTTGCCGATCATACAAAACTGGATTACGAAACCCAAAACCAATACAGCCTCGTGGTAAGCGCCAGCGACGGAAGCAACAGCTCCAATGCCGTACTGAACATTTCGCTCAATCAAATCAACTCGATGCCCCGGGTGGATAATGCCGTGTTTGCCCTCGACGAAAACGCGCCCACGGGAACGCTCGTCGGGAGCATTACTGCCAGCGACCCCGAGGGCGATCCGCTGACTTATTCCTTCCTGACCGGCAACGAACTTTCGGCCTTCCGCTTTAACGGAAATACCCTTGAAGTCGATAACAGCGAAGCGATCAACTACGAAGCAAATCCGGTTTTTACCCTTACGATCAACGTTTCCGACGGTATTTCGAATGTACAGGCCACCGTAACAGTCAACCTGAATGATGTCGACGAAAGCAATAGTAATCCCTTTCTTCCGGACCACTCCGGGCAGAATATCACGTTTTACCCCAATCCGGTTCGTGATGTTTTAACTGTATTCGGAATACCGGATGGGGCTGTTTTATCGTTGACATCGCTTGCAGGGGTTTGTGCCGATACACGAACGGCTTGTTTTACCACCGAACATATTGATGTGCAGAAGCTCAAAAAAGGTATCTATATTCTTTCCGTTCAATGCAACCAGCAGATAGCGAAATTAAAAGTGCTGGTACGGTAAGATTAAAACAGATTAAGCCCTAAAATATCCTTCAAAAGCTGAGTTTACAGTTTGGGGGTAGCCGACGATCGTACGCCGCTGACAGCGAAAATGTGGATTGATTGAAACCGGAATAACAATTACACGCCCAGTACAATTGCCGGGCTTATGTCCAGTTTCTGGCTGATTAACCGGGCAATTTTTAGCGTTGGTTCGCATTTGCCGTTCAGGTATTCACTAACTCTTGACGGACTAACCCCTAGTATTTCAGATAATTTTGTCTGAGAAAGGTTTCTCTCATACATCCTAAGTTTCAACACTTCGTTCAAAACAGGCGCTTGTATGGGATAATGTTTTTCATCGTAATCGGCAACCAGGTTCGACAGTATTTCCAGTTCAACCACATTTTTATCGGTTCGCGGCGTATCTTCTTTAACCAGAGGTAGCAATTCTTCAATCCGCTCCATTGTGGCCTTGTATTGATATTCAGTTTCTAATTTTGCCATATTTTGCTATATATTTTTACAGTCAATTTTCATATAATGATCATGTGTTCCAATAAACCGGATATATACCATCTTTATCTGGAACTTAATGACCACGACCAATCGATATTCATTTCCTTTTAAATTAAAAACATAGTGTTGGTTACCAATTGAATCAACACTGTTGAAATCCTTTTTTATTTCTGCAAAACAATTCCAGTCGGCATACGATACCTTTTTATACCATTCTTCGATGGCTGTTTTTGAATTTGCGTTTTTTTGATAGAAAACAACAAGTGTTCGATGTGCAATAACCCTCATTTTGTCGTTCCGAAAAACAATTGTACAAAATTCAAAAAAAAATTCGAAAAAACAAAATATTGATGAATGATGGTCAAAGAATCAACCGATTGTAGCGACTGTTTTTTCAATCCATTCCCAGGCTTGTTCCACATGCTGTTGTTCGGTGTGGGTTTGGCCAATGCACATCCGCAACACCACCCGGTTGTCGAGTTTCGTGTGGGTAAAATAGATTTTCCCGCTCTCGTTCAGGGTATTCATCAGCTTCATGTTGAACTCGTCGCCGGCCTTATGCCGGAAACAAACCAGGTTAAACGGGGCTTCAACCACCAGTTCAAACGCATCCGATTCCCGGACTTTTGAAGCGAACCATTGGGCCATATCCACGTGTTTACGAATATGGTATTGCAAACCTTCAACCCCGTAGTGGCGGATCACAAACCAAAGTTTCAGCGAGCGGAACCGGCGTCCCAGGGGGACATGCCAGTCGCGGTAATCGAACACCTCGCCCGAATCCGTTGCTTTGTTGCGCAAATATTCCGGTAGGATGGAAAAGGTATGAATAAGTTCACGGCGGTTGCCTACCCAAAAAACATCGCAGTCGAAATTGGTGAACATCCATTTATGCGGGTTAAAGCAGAAGCTGTCGGCAAGTTCCACCCCGTCCATGTGGTGCCGGAACTCGGGGCAGAGCATGGCCGTGCCCGCCATGGCCGCATCGATGTGCAGCCAGCAGTTTTCCTGGCGGCAGATCTCGGCAATGGCCCGAACCGGGTCGACGGCGTTCGACGAAGTTGTGCCGATGGAGGCGCAAACAAAGAAGGGATGCAATCCCGAAGCCCGGTCTTTTGCTATTTGTTCTTTCAGCAGGTCGGGACGCAGGGCAAAGCGTTCGTCCACTCCGATCAAACGGAGGTTGTCTTTCCCGATTCCGGCCATTTTGATCGCTTTCTCGAGCGACGAATGGGTTTGGGTCGATACATAGGCCACGAGCTTTCCCGGGTTTCCTTTCTCGTTCGATTCGAAGTTCGTTACCCGTTCCCGCGCGGCAATCACAGCCGTTAGTGCGGCTGTGGAGGCTGAATCCTGTATAACGCCCCCGCCTGTTCCCGTCGAGCGGAACTTTTCGGGCATGCCCGTCATTTCGGCCAGCCAATCGAGAACCCGGGTTTCCAGTTCGGTGGCGGCCGGACTGGTGGCCCAAATCATGCCCTGTACGCCCAATCCCGACGAAACCAGGTCGCCCAGGATAGAGGGAAAGGAAGTGTTCGACGGGAAAAAGGCAAAGAAATTCGGCGACTGCCAGTGGGTGATCCCCGGCAGAATTTTTTCGTTCAGATCGTGGATGACGGCATCGATTGCTTCGCCCTTCTGAGGCGGATGAACGGGTAAACTTGCGATAATCTCTCCCGGTTTCACCTGCGATAGAACCGGGTATTTTTCTACCTGTTCGTAGTAGTCGGCAATCCAGTCGATGATCTTTTTCCCTTCGGTACGGAACTGTTCGGGGCTCATGTGAAAATTTTGCTGGTTCATGGTCGGATTTTTGAACCGGCAAAATAAGCAGAATTTGGACAAATCGGAAAGGAGTTATCCGATTTGTCCCGACTGCTTATTTCTTTATGAGCTTTTTAACCCGGACCTCATTCCCCGCGATCATTCGCAGCATGTACACACCCGTTGGAATACCCTTCAGTTGGATGGTTTGTGTGGCTTGTTCGCTGAACGACAGCGTTTCGGACAGGAGTACCCGGGCATCGGCGCTCAGGAGGCAAACGCGTACCGTGCCGGGCAGAGTCCGGTCGAAGCGGATATTCAGAATGTCGTTTGCCGGGTTGGGAAAGAGTTCGACACCGTAATGACCGAATAACGGCGGAACGCCTGTTGTATCGTTTTCTGTTTCCAGGTCGAACTGCCAGGTTTCGCTCCATTCACCTGCACCCGCGATGTTTACGGCTTTCACCCGCCAAAAATAGGGAATGCCTTCTTCCAATCCGGCCTGCGTGTACGTATTTTCTTTGATCCCGATGAATTCGATGGGATTTTCAAAATACTCATCAGTAGCCAGTTCGAACACGAAATAATCGGTTTCGGGGTCGGGCTGCCATTCGAAAGCAGCATGTAAATTATTGATTGTTTCGCCGTTGAGCGGTGCAAGCAGGACGGGTGCAGGACGGGGTTCCGGAATTAACGGTTCTTCCACGCTTACGAAGGCGGTGTCGGATACCGACGTGAGGGTATCGCGCACAACGATCCGGGCCTCGCCTGTCAGCGTATCGGCGGCATACAGCCCCCAGTCATTGATTTCTCCCGACGTGGCGCTCCAAGCCAGGTGCGTTCCGGCAACCCGGAATCCGGAATCGTCGGTGGCCACCACATCGAAATACTGTCCTTCGCCCGGCAGGAGGAGGGAAGAATCGGGATGGATGGTCAGCAGGCGGGTTGCCGGTTCACCTTCCCAAACCCGCACGGTAGCCAGTCCGCTTACTGCGGTCCCCTTGGCTGTGGCGCTAAGGGTGCAGATCCCGGTTTGCCCGTTGCTGTTGAAGATACCCGCGGAATCGATTGTCCCGATACTGGCCTGCCACTCAAGCTCCGGTTCCAGGTAATTTCCCTGCTGGTCGTACACGATGCACGCAAACTGCACCGTATCGGCCGATGAAAAAGCAACCGAATCGGGAAACACAACAATGCTGTCGGCAACGGGGTGGTACGAGAAGACAGGGATTTGGCCGGTTGCCTGCCAGCTGTTGTCGAGGTGCGAACGGGCAGTCACAGTAAAGAGCGAACTGTCGAGCAACCCGGCCGGGATTTCGTAGGGGATGTAGAGCGAAGTGCCGGTGCTGTCGTCGAACTGGATATCAAGGGTTTGTTCCCCGGTATGCCAGCTTTTTGAGTCGGATATTCCGATGCGGATGGTGTCGTTGATATCCCAGATATTCTGGATAAAAACCAGTATAGAATCTTCTGTTCCTTCGGGAGTGTACTGTACCGTATCGATGAACGCAATACCCAGTTTTACGGGCTCAGAAAGCCATTGTAAGGCTTCAATATTCCCCGAAAAGGAGCTGGAAGCCGGCCCTTCCGGATTACCCCAGTACTGGTTGTTTGCGTTAATTGTGACATCAGGGTTAAGGTTGTTTACGCCAAACGGTTTATTGCCAAAGATGTTGTTATATTCCAGCTTTGCAGTAGAATTACCATCAACAAGAATCCCGTTTCCATGATTATTTATCATGGCGTTTGTTCCCCCGAAGAGTTTGGAATTTTTCAAATTGATACCTGTGTTGGTACAAATACTGTTTTGTATTGTGTTGTTGAAAGCAAGAATTGTTGAATTATCAAGTAAGATACCCGAACAGTTCTTTAAAAGGTAGTTGTTATGAATATAAATGACATTATCACATAAGTGAAATGACATTCCGGAATTTTTACTTTCCGAAATTTGATTTTGAGAGATATATAAAAAGTCTGAACGGTAGCAACTTAAGCCACACAAGGTTTTCCATATCCAGTTGTTTTTAATTGTAATATTTTGTGTGAAATCGAGCAAAATGCCAATTTGGTTTTGCTTTGAAATTGTATTGTTTATGATGCCGATATCGGAGGAGTTTTTCATGCTTATACCGGGATATCTATCATCGCCATTTTCTATCGTATTGCTGTTAATGAATTTCTTATCCTTAGCTAAAATACAATTTGCAATTTCCAGGTTTTTGATTTGATTCTTTATTATGTTGAAATGTGAATTTTCTATAAAGATTTTTTCATAGAAAATGTTGTCAGATAGATCAATATTATAAATATCTGTTAAAAATGTCTTTTGAACTTTGTTGTTGTTTATATTACAATAATTAAAGCCATGAAGATCAAGATCAATAGTTCCGGTATTCGATTCGACAAAAATCCGGTTTAAAACACCATTCGTTTTAATAATTTTTAAACTTAGATTGTTTTCCCAATAATAATTCCTGAAAAACGTGTTGTTTTTAAAATGAATTTCACCTTTACAATCAATTTTTGAGATCGCTCCATAATACTTGTTTTTTGACCACGGATCAGAAAAATTGATATGTAAAGGGCTGTAAAACGAATTGTTTGTTATCTCGTACACGATATTGCCAGAAGGTCCGGTTGATGATATCCAGGGTGAATTATTACTATCTTTCATCCAGCATTTAATCTCTGCAACTCCGGACCGGTTGTTAAATGTATTGTTAAAAATGCGAATATTCCCATCAATTGAAGGAAGAGACTGTATTTGTATGAATCCCGGAGAAACATTCTGAAAAGTGTTGTTTTCAACAGAAAGGTTTGAACAAAGAGGAGAAATACAATCAATTCCATACCATAGGTTTTTGATGATATTGTTTTTAACTGTCAGGTTCGTAAATGTTTTGTCTGTATTTCCAATAATTCCTTTTGTCGGGTTTTCAAAAATAATCGTGTCAAGGTAAGAAGGCGGATTTGGGTGCTTTGGAAAAGGATCAATTGTAAATCCTTCGATGGTAACTCCTTCGGATGAAACTTTAAATATTCTGTCGTTATAGGGTGCATTTTGTAATCGCTCACCGGATATAATGGTGCAATCTGGACCATTCTCGGACTTCACGTGAAGACGTTTGTTTATATGCGGATTTTCCTGATAATCGAGGCAGCATAATGCAACAACCTGGTCACCATCTTTTGTTGTTGCATCATCGATAGCTGATTGAATATTTGGAAAATAGATGCCGGCTGAATTTTTCACACGTGCAACAATAAGCGAATCCATATGGGCTTTCCCCGAAATAATACCGGGCAAATAGTATAACGGAGTTGCTATCACATTCTTTGTTTGCCATTCAAAGGTTCGAAGGGTGTCGCTGGCATAGGTATCAGGATCATTTATGAAAAAATAATAATATGCATCAAAGGTGACACATTGATTCTGTTTAATGATGATATTTGGAGTAATTTCAACGACAATAGAACCATTATCGACCAGGTATTTGTCTGAATAACTGTTTGTTTCCCATCGTATAATTACCTTATCAATATCCAGGGCATCATCGCCGGTTCCTTCAGATTTTATGACAAATCCAGACAACAGCCATTCATCGATCTCATCGGCACAAATTGAAATGGTACCAACATAGTTGTCAAAACGTTTTAGTATAGTATCGGGTTTCCATAGTAATTCGTCGGGGCAATAGACTTCTTTTTCTTTCTTTCCCGAAACTCTTAAAACGGGCATAGGAATAAATACTCCGGCAACGGCTACATTCCCGTTAACTTCCACGGTATTCCCTGTAGCCGGGCCCTGCCATTCCTTAAACACCCAGTTTTCGGAATTGGTAGACGAGAGTGGTACGCTGGTTACTTCGGAATAGGTATGCACACCCACGCCCGGTGTTACGGTACAGCCATCGGCAGCTGCTTCGGCGGGGGTAATGCTCATGGTGAGCGTGTGCTGCTCACCCGGGTTGCGGGTAACTTTGATCACGGTTTGAGGCGGAGATGAAGCACCTGGGTTTTGCCCTGCCGCAACGGCATAAAAGACCTCGTGTGGGGGATCTTCAACCGTCATGTTTTGCCCTTTTAGTTTTTGTATGGGTTCCTGCATGAAGGTAAGCTGGTTGTTGGTCCAAATACCCACATCCATGCTGATCCCCTGAAAAAGAGTATTCATCATGGCATTGAAGTAAAAGGTGGCCAGGATCATTTGTGCGGCGTTTTCCGGCATCAGGTAGGCGAAAAGCGTACCGTTGAAGAAGCTGGTCTCCAGAATATACGCCATCATGCCCAGAGCCTGTGTGAGAATAATCTGCGGAGCGGAAGGATTCTGCGTGTTCCACACGTTGAAGTAGCCCCGCATCCTTGCTCCCTGTGGGGCTTCCAGGGGTGTGTTGTCGACTTCATCCATTAAAGGGGCTCCCAGTTCGTTGTGGTTGTACGTAATAATCACGTGGCCTTCGGAAAGTACCAGGCCCTGGACGTTGTCGGATAAGTAGGCCAGGTATAACTGGGTGGGCGAAGCCGGGTTGGAAATGTCAAAAATGTAAAACAGGGCATTAAAATCATCCTGAACGCCCAGTATATACAATAGATTCCGGTCATGATCAATCTCCATTTTTGCCCAGTCGCCAAAGCTCAGTATCGTACCCGATACTTCGTTTACATTGGTCGGGTCGCTGCAATCGGCCACACGCAGGATCGATTGCGTACCGGGCTGACTGGTCACCACAAAGGCATAGTTCCCGTTAAAGGCCATCTCTTTTGCGTTGCCGTAGATAAACCAGGTCGACAGGGGAAGCAGGCTGGCCGGGTTGCTGCAGTCAAACAGTTCGAGCCGGTCGCCCGATGAACCAACAAACAGGTTTTGGCCGTAAAAGGCGCCCCCAATTTCGCTTACGGTTTTGGTGCCTGCTTCGACGGGATTGGCCGGGTCGAGCAGGTCGTAAATATACAACGTGTTGTTAAAATCGGGCGAATAGAGATAGCGCCCATCGGTGTCGGAATGCTGAAAGCCAGCTTCACCGGGTATTTGGGAATGATTGCTCAGGGTTTGGGGCAGAAAATCGTGTTCGTGTTCGAACGAAACATCGAAGGGGCTTGCATTTCCCGAGGTCACATCCACCGTGCCGAAAACAGTCGCCATTCCCCCTGCTTCGGCCCGAACATTATAGGTGCCGGCCGGAAGGCCATTTACCTGGAATTTCCCTTCTTCATCGGCGGTGCCCGAAAACTCCCCTGCGATAATCCGTGCGCCGGCGGCCGGTTGTCCGCCCGGTTCAAACGCTGTTCCGCTGATGGAACCAAATGCCTCAAAGAGGATCTGTATGTTATCGATAGCTGTGGGGGGCTGTGTGCCGTTGCGGGTGTTACAGGTCCAGGAAAAAACCAAACGTCGGGTTTGTCCCTCCAGTCCTTCAGGCAGAGCAAGGGTTTTTTCGGTCCAGTTGGCGTTGTTGGTAACCTGTCCCTCACCGATATAGTACATCAGGGGCAAAAATTCGCCGGCAATGGGCACAACCGAAGTCTCCATAAAGTGGACCCGGAGGTAATCGCTGGCTTCCATCACTCCTTTTACCCAGTATTTCAGGGTGTAAAGGCCGGGAGTGGCCGGGAAGGTGATATCGCGGAACAGATGGACCCGCATGGTGGCCGGAGGTGTCGTGTTGTATTGGTTACTTGCACCTCCATTGTTAGAAATATAGGCCGATTTGGATCCTTCGAAGGATGTGGCATTCCCGATATACCACTGATTTAAAAGCGTGCCGTTAACCCGGTCCCAATCCTGGGCTGTTTCGCTTTCAAAATTTTCGGTAAAGGGTGCGGCAAGGGGAACCTGCGTGGTCCGGAACAAGGCCGGGCCGGCCCAGGGGCTTTTTTCGGTTTCGCTGCAAACAGCGCGTACGTAAAAATCATATTCGGTGGATGTGATCAAAGCATCGAGGGTACATGTCGACTGATCGTTTACGGTAAAAACGGTTCCCTGTATATTGGGGTTGAAGCCCGAAAAATCGTATTTCACTTCCCACTGGGTGGCCGTGCCGTTTTCGTCCCAGCGGAGAATGGCCGCATCGGGAGCTGTTCCCGTACCCTTTAATCCGGAGGGTTCGACACAGGCCGGACGGGTTTCAAAAACAAAATTGTCCAGGTAAATGGCCCGGGCATTGCCCAGATTGGCATTCCCGTGCCGGAAGGCAATGTGCCGGGCATTGGCCGGAGCACCGGGTAATCCAACCAGGTAGGGGTTCAGTTCCACATACGACAGATCGTCGAACCTGCGTATTTCGACAAAGGTGGAAGGATCGGCCGGATTGCTCATGGTGCCAATTATTAGGGTAGGCGATCCTTGTGAGGAGCTTGTCCCGGCAAAAAACCGGATCATCGCCTGGTTGATGTTTTCCAGTTCCGGGGAGATCAGCAGTAAGTCACTTGTTTCCCCACCTGAATTATTAAGCAGCTCGACCAGGTTCGACGGACTGGGCGCCCAGGCCCGGACCAGTGTCTGGGCCGGTGTTGCCCCGGGCTGGGGCAATGCGATGGAACTCCAACCGGCGGGCAGGGCCGGAGGAGTTACCCCGTCGAAATATTCCGTATAGGGTGCAGCGAAACCCGTTAAAGAACTTGCCGGTGCCTGAGAAACGGAAGATGGGCCGGAATGACGGGCTAACGTTGCTGAAGATGTTTTTGCATCTGTGTGCGGGGACAGGAATAACGATGAAACAATCAAACAGGCTATTTTTACGGAAGAGATCGATAGCTTCATGGATCATAGGTTGTTGGTTCGGTATACAATTTATGAAATTCTTTCATTAACTGCCTCCTTTGCGTAAAGGCAAAAGGTGATTTTTCTTATGAATTATAAATTTTTTTTTGTTCTTGCTTCCTGATAATAAAGTAAATTTGTAATCGTCCAATCAACGCATCATTTATGAAAGCAAAATCGGTTATCCTTGTTTTATTGATGTCGTTTGTCCTGGTTTTTTGTAAAAATGACGATAACGACTCTTTCTTTCCTCTCGAATTGGCTACGGTAAAAAATTCAGTTATAGCTTCTTTCGATAGTTTAAACCATTCAATTTCCGTTGCTGTTGATCAGTTTTCCCAGGCAGGTATCGACACAACGGAGATTCGAAAAGAATTAGTCGAGCTGTATACTAGCTCCTCATTTGCAACCGAATTTGTTTTTACCACCCCTGAAGGTATCATGCAGATTATTGAACCACCGGCCTATTACGCTTCTCAGGGCGC
The DNA here is from genome assembly GCA_036725585.1 of Prolixibacteraceae bacterium. Taxonomy (GTDB): domain Bacteria; phylum Bacteroidota; class Bacteroidia; order Bacteroidales; family Prolixibacteraceae; genus DAIMEA01. Next base: position 11,228 of record DAIMEA010000054.1, read on the forward strand.
TGATATTAGTCAACAATCCCATGTGATCAGTGCTTTCCAAACCCGGGAACCTGTGCTGAGCAATTCGTTTATGGTGGTTGAAGGGTATTTGGCTTGTGTCGATGTTCATCCGATGGTCAATAACGGTCAGATTCTTGGTACGATAAGCGCGGTATTGGATCCCGGGGTAATGCTCGAAAGGATACTGGCCCCCATCGTTAAAGATCAATCCTTTGAGATTTGGGTTATGGAAAAAAGCGGACGGGTCATCTTTGACCAGGATGCTGAAGAGATTGGCCTTAATGTGTTAACGGATCCTCTTTATGCCGATTTTCCTGAGCTTATAACAGCTTGCCGGAAGATTGCCAATGAAGAGACGGGTGAGACATCGTATTCGTTTTATCAGGCCGGATCATCCAGGGTTGTGAAAAAGAAAACCTATTGGAACACGTTTCATCTCTATACCAACGAATGGAAAATAATTTGGGTTAAGCCTGAATAATATGTTCTAAAAAAATAGAGATAAGATTCACAAATTGATTAAAAAATCAAACGATGAAAAAGGAAAATATCATTTTTTGTGTTTGGATAGTTTTTGCCATTGTGTTTCCGTACACATTGTCCCGTGCCCAGGCACCCCAGAAAGTTAACTATCAGTCGGTGATCCGGGACGCTACAGGCTCTTTGGTCCAATCAGGAATCGTAGGGGTACGAATCAGTATTCTTCAGGGATCTGCATCGGGTACGGTTGCCTATTCCGAAACGCATTTGGCCACATCCAATGTAAATGGGCTGATCAGTATGAATATAGGCAGCGGGACTCCGGTAACAGGAACATTTTCCTCCATTAACTGGGGAGCCGGCCCCTATTTTCTGAAAGTGGAAACCGACCCCACCGGGGGAACCACCTATACAATACAGGGAACCAGCGAAATTGTTTCCACACCCTATGCCCTGTATGCTGCCACCAGCCTCGACCAGGCCTACGATAACGGCAGGATCATTACCGCCGATGCGGGAGCCCTGGAAGTAGGAGGAATTGATGGGGTTGTTTTCAGAGGAACGATGAGTAGTGGGAAAATTCCGGCTACCGGTGAAGGTATCAGAACAATGTGGTACCCTGCAAAGGGTGCATTCCGGACAGGATATATTACCCCAGGTCAAACCCAATGGGATGCCGTAAACATTGGTAACTACTCTTTTGCATCGGGTATGAATACAACGGCCCGGGGGTCTGTTTCAACGGCTATGGGGAATTCAACAAACGCAACGGGCGATTATTCAACCGCATTGGGTTTTGGATCGACGGCATCCGGTAACTATTCTGTTGCAATTGGAAACATGGCCAACGCAGCAGGAAACAGTTCCTTTGCCATGGGTTATTATACAACCGCCAGTGATTTATATGCAACAACCATGGGGCAATTTACAAAAGCCGACGATACCTGTTCAACTGCAATGGGCTACAAGTCCGTTGCAAGTGGTGAACGATCCATCGCAACGGGTGACTCATGCAATGCAAGCGGTTTTGCATCATCAGCAATGGGATCCCATTCTTCTGCCTCGGGTGATTATTCCACGGCAATGGGTATCCATTCTGAAGCAACAGGCGAAAATTCTGTTGCTATTGGCATAAGTGCTGCAGCAGGTCACGACAACGCCATTTCAATTGGTTTCGAGACCGAAGCAACCGGTCAGAACTCTGTTGCGATCGGTACGCAAACGGTTGCCGGCGGAGATCCGAGCTTTGCAATAGGATATGAAGTCATTGCAAATGGCAATTCTTCTACAGCCATGGGAAACTATGTTTCAACGAACAGTATGGGTGGAAGTTTTATTATTGGTGATAACTCAACGACAACGAAAACAAAAAACTCAGACAACAACCAAATGCTCATGCGTTTTGCCGGGGGCTATGAATTGTATTCTTCTGCAGATTTAACTTCCATGGTCTGCCTGCCTGCCGGAGGGAACAGCTGGGGTTGTGTTTCCGATTCAACCAAAAAGGAAAATTTTCGTCCTGTAAACCCTGACTATTTTTTGGGCAGTCTTTCAAAATTGAAATTAGGAAGCTGGAATTACAAGGGGCAGGATTCGGGGAAATTCCGCCATTACGGCCCGATGGCCCAGGAGATCTTCCGGTATTTCGGGAAGGATGGTATCGGAACCATTGGTTGCGACACAACCCTTAACTCCGCTGATATGGATGGGATTATGATGATCTGCCTACAGGCCCTGGAGCGGAAAACAACCGAACTGCAGAATAAAACCAGCGAATTAATTGCCGCCAATCAGCTTCTGGAGGAAAGGCTCTCCCTTATCGAAGATGAGTTAGACGAAAAGAAGGCTCTTGAAGAACGGCTTACAGCGCTGGAAGAGCTGGTGAAAAGGTTGTCATGCCCGGAGATT
>DAIMEA010000055.1:0-13526 GCA_036725585.1 Prolixibacteraceae bacterium
AAGTGATTCCGGAACTGAACGGCAAACTGACCGGTATGGCATTCCGGGTTCCCACGCCCGATGTCTCGGTGGTGGATCTTACTGTTCGTCTCGAAAAACCGGCTCCCTACGCCGAAATCTGTAAGGCAATGAAAGCCGCAGCCGAAGGCAAAATGAAAGGGGTTTTGGCTTATACCGAAGACCAGGTCGTTTCGAACGACTTCCTGGGTGAAACCTGTACCTCGATCTTTGACGCAGGCGCAGGCATTGGCCTGAACGACCACTTTGTAAAAGTCGTTTCGTGGTACGACAACGAAATGGGCTACTCGGCCAAAGTAGTCGAACTGATTGAACACATGGCCAAAGTGGACCACGCTTAATACAATATATTGTTGTGTCTATTTAATCCCGTTTAAACGGGATTAACCCTATCGACACAGATCTTATTCGTAATGGGATGGGTTTTCAAAAAAATGAAAACCCATCCTTTTTTTTTCCAATGCTGTTGTTAAGAGCTATCATCCCGATTAAAAAACTACCCTGTACCAATTTTTCTGTCTTCCGGCCATACAAAGCGCGTACTCTTTTGATTGCGCCCCGATTGCTATCGGGGTGGCCGGATAAAAGGGGTGGTTCGTTCCATACCCCGGGTTGAAACCCGGGGCTATTGATATATGACCCGTCACGGGTCACCCTGCCTTATCGCATTTTTCCAAAAAAATTTTTGGGGTTAGCTCCCGGAATGACACCCAGGTCGAAAACAATCATAAGTAGGCCGGCGGTCATCGGATTTCCGAAAAAATCGAATTCATTCCTCCATTATTCCAATCGGGCTCCATTTTCTTCTCTCAATTAATATACTTCCTTACAATCGCTTAAATGAAATCCTGCTTACCGGGCGAAAAATCAGCCCGTTTTTTTTTTGGCGATAAAGACACAATTTCTATTTTTACCCTGCTCTATTAATCAACGCTCCGGCGTTAAAACGTAAAGTTCTTTGAAATTCAGGGTTTTCCACTTTCTTTGGAAACACCCGAGTCATTTCATAATCAATGTTTTAAACTAATCGCAGCAATTCTATGGAAAAATTACTCAAAAGTCCAATGCCCGTCATTGCAGACGATCAGGAGACAAAACTTCAAGAGTTCGACGTCATGTTGGTTTCAAAAAGTACTGCTTCCGATCTGGAGAGTGAGATTGAAAATGGAAACTTACAGGATTATCTTGATATTTTTGGTGAATTGGAAGAATAATCAATAAAGGGACGGGAGTCCCTTTTTTTTTGCCCGATTTTTTGGTTTTTTTGCTGCCGGATGCTCCCTGATTTAAAAAACACAATACGAACCCTATGGCAAATACCCTGATCATTGTTCTCGGACCCACCGCAGTGGGAAAAACATCCCGGAGCATCCAGATTGCCCGTTGGCTAAATACAGAAATAATCTCTGCCGATTCCCGCCAAATATACAAAGAGCTGAGCATTGGAACGGCTGTGCCCGATTCTCAGCAGCTTCATACTGTTAAACACCACATGATCCATAACCATTCCATTCACGAATACTACAATGCATCCCATTACGAGCGCGAAGCGCTTCTCCTGATCGAAAACCTCTTTCAGAAAAAACAAGAGCTTGTAGTCTGTGGTGGCTCCATGATGTATATCGATGTTTTATGCAACAGCATTGACGATTTGCCGGATGTTGATCCGGTCGTTCGCAACAATTTGTTGCTTCGGTATGAAAAAGAAGGATTGGAAACGTTCCGGATGGAACTCAAAAAAATTGATCCCGACTACTATGCAGTCGCCGACCTGAAAAATCCCCGCAGAATTCTTCATGCCCTGGAGATCTTTTATACCTGCGGGAAAAAATATTCCACACTGCTGAGCGCTCAAAAAAAGAAACGCGATTTTCACATTCTGAAAATCGGACTAAACCTTCCCCGGGCGCAATTACACCAACGAATCAACGAACGGGTCGATCGGATGGTTGCCGGGGGCTTACTTGAAGAAGCCCGTTCGGTTTACCCGCAAAGAAATTTAAATTCGCTGAAAACAGTGGGCTATGCCGAACTTTTTGCCTATTTTGACGGCAAAATTTCCCTCGATCAGGCGGTTGAACAGATCAAACGAAATACCCGGAGATATGCCCGGAGGCAACTTACCTGGTTCAACCGGGATAAAGAAATCACCTGGTTTGAGCCGGATAGGGAAAAAGAGATTATGGAATTTATTCAATGTTCCCTTCAAAATTCGTGTTTATGAAGATCTTTATTATCGGACCTGCTCATCCTCTTCGCGGGGGTATTGCCGCGCTTAACGAGCGACTGGCCCGGCAATTGATGGAAGAAGGACACACGGTCCGGATTATTAGTTTCAAACTTCAGTATCCCGGGTTTCTTTTCCCGGGCAAGAGCCAGTTTACCGACAGTCCGGCGCCCGGGGACATAGCCATCAGCCGGCAAATTCATTCTCTCAATCCCATCAACTGGATCCGTACGGGTTTAGGCTTAAAAAAAGAGCGCCCCGACCTGATCATCGTTCGTTACTGGTTGCCCTTTATGGCCCCATCGACGGGAACCGTATGCAAACTCATCCGTTCGAACCGGAAAACAAAAATCATCGCGCTGGTCGACAATATTTTGCCCCACGAAGCACGTCCGGGCGACCGTTTGCTCACCCGGTATTTTGTCCGATATGTCGACGGGTTTTTGGCCATGTCGAAAAACGTTTATGAGGACCTCCGTCTGTTCATTTCAAAAAAACAACGGCGCAGTCTTACCCCCCACCCCATCTACGATCATTATGGCGATCTGCTTTCCAAGGAAAAGGCCCGGGAACTTCTCCATTTGAACCCGGACAAGAAATACCTGCTCTTTTTTGGATTTATCCGCGATTACAAGGGACTGGATCTCTTGTTGGCAGCCTTACCCGAAATTGTGCATACCCTACCGGACGTCCGGTTGTTGGTAGCCGGTGAATTTTACGGCAACGAAAAAAAATACCACCAGTTGATGGATAAGTTGAATGTGAAGGAATTTATTGACCTGCATACCGAATACATCCCCGAACACGAAGTAAACCGGTATTTTTGTGCCGCCGACCTGGTAACCCAACCGTACAAATCGGCCACGCAAAGCGGTGTGACACAAATCGGTTTTCATTTTCACAAACCCATGCTGGTAACCCGTGTTGGTGGATTGGCGGAAATAATCCACGATGGGCAAACCGGGTATGTCGTTCCACCCGACCCCGGATCGATTGCCCGTGCAGTAATTGATTTTTACACACACAAACGGGAAGAGCCCATGCGTCACGAAGTTGCCAGGGAGAAAGAACGATTTGGATGGGATAAACTCACCGGAGCCATCATGGAAATGTATGAGCAGTGCACAAGCAATAAATAATATTGTTAATATTGGGAATAATTTTCAATTATGGCACTGCAGTCGGAACTGGAAAAAAGGCAAATTCAGGAAGCGTTTGATAACCTGCTCAAATCGTGCAGGCATACGCTCACGGAAGAGAATTTGCTGACCATCCGCAAAGCCTTCGATTTTGCCAACAGCGCCCACGAAGGAGTACGCCGGAAATCGGGGGAGCCGTATATCATGCATCCGCTGGCCGTTGCCACCATCGTGACCCGCGAAATAGGGCTGGGCACCAAAGCCATCGTTTCGTCGATTGTTCATGACGTGGTGGAGGACACCGATTACACCCTCGACGACATCCGGAATTTGTTTGGCGAAAAAATTGCCAGTATTGTCGACGGATTAACCAAACTGGAAGGGGAATTCGATTTCAAACAGGCAGCAAACTTCCGGAAAATGCTGTTGACCCTTTCCGACGATGTGCGGGTGATCCTGATCAAGATTGCCGACCGCTTGCATAACATGCGTACCCTCGACTCGATGCCCCCCAACAAACAATTGAAAATATCGGGCGAAACACTGTACATTTACGCCCCCCTGGCCCACCGACTGGGTTTGTACGCTATACAATCGGAACTCGAAGACCTCAGCCTCAAATACAAATATCCCGAACAATACCGCGAAATATCCCTCCAACTGCGTAACAAGGAAGAGCATCGTGCTTACCTGGTCAATCAGTTCATCAAACCCATTGAGGAAAAACTGAGAAAAGAAAACCTCTCCTTCTCGATAAAAGGAAGACCCAAATCGGTTTACTCCATCTGGAAGAAAATGCAGGTTAAGAAAGTATCGTTCGACGAAGTGTACGACCTGCTGGCCATCCGGATCATTTTTGCCAATACCGAAGAAATGGACGAACGGCGAAAATGCTGGGAAATTTTCTCGATCGTTACCTCCATATACAATTATAAACAAGATCGCATCCGCGACTGGATCACCATCCCAAAAGCGAACGGCTACGAAGCACTTCATGTTACCGTTATGGGCCCCGAAGGCAAATGGGTCGAAGTGCAAATCCGGAGCGAGCGAATGAACGAAATTGCCGAAAGGGGCTTTGCCGCCCATTGGAAATACAAAGGCGACACCGCTCACGATAGCGAACTCGACAAATGGCTCGAGCGAATCCGCGAAACACTTCAAAATCCCGAATCAGACGTACTCGAATTTCTCGATGAATTCAAACTCAACCTGTTCAGCTCCGAAATTGTCGTTTTCACGCCAAAAGGCGACATGATTACGCTTCCCAAGGGCGCCACGGTACTCGACCTTGCCTACGAAATACATACCGACCTGGGTAATAAATGCATCGGTGCCAAAGTGAACCATCAACTGGTCCCGTTCAGCCACGAACTGAAAAGTGGCGACCAAATTGAAATCCTTACTTCCGAAAAACAAAAACCCCAATCGCACTGGTTTGATGTTGTCGTTACGGCTAAAGCCAAACAAAAAGTGAAGGATTCGTTTAAACTGGAACACAGCCAGCACATCGACAGGGGAAAGCAAATCATTGAAGAACAGCTAAAATCGACAAATCAGGTTCCAACCGGCGACATCATCAACCAGTTATTGACCTACTTCAATCTCGATTCAAAGATCCAGATGTACGCACAAATCGGATCCGGACTGATTGACCCGGAACAAATTTCGGGATTTTTCAAGCAAAAGAAGGAAAGCAATAAACTGGTCAAATACTGGGAAATCAGTCTGGGTCGAAAAAGGAAAAACACCGAAGCCCCAGATCCCGACAATGCCGTGATCGACAAAAAGAAACCCTTCATCCTGAGCGAAGAGAACATTGAAAAAAATTTCATCCTCGCCAAATGCTGCAGCCCAATTCCGGGTGACGATGTGATAGGCTATCTCGATCAGCGAAACAAGGTTATTATCCATAAAAAATCCTGCCCCGAAACCGTGAAGATCATGACCAGCGAGGGCGATCGGATCGTTTCCGCCAAATGGAAACAATTTAAAAAACGTTCCTACATCAGCCAGATTATTATTAAAGGCTTCGATCGCATTGGCATTGTCAGTGAAATCACCGGCATCATTTCCAAAGAACACAACGCCAACATGCGCACCGTTCATTTCGACGCCAACGAAGGGGTTTTCACCGGGAAACTCGACCTGTATGTCCACAATACCGAAGATGTGGACAATATCATATCCAAACTCAACAAATTAAAAGGAATTGAACTGGTCGAACGGGTTGAGGAAATATAAGGAACCCTTTTCTTATTTTCCTGTTTATCTTTATATTTGTAGGCAATTTTAATTTAGTTTAAGTATGAATAGCCAGAAGTCGAAAAGTCCGGCCAAACAACTCTTCATCGAATACCTCGAAAGAAACGGGCACCGAAAAACGCCGGAACGCTTTGCCATTCTCGATGAAATCTTTTCCAGGAGCGGGCATTTTGATATTGAATCGCTTTACCTGTCGATGAAAAATAAAAATTACCGGGTAAGCCGGGCAACGCTCTATAATACCATTGACCTGTTGCTCGAATGCAAACTGGTGGTAAAGCATCAGTTTGGGAGAAACATTGCCCAGTTCGAACGGGCTTTTGCTTCGGAATACCACGATCACATGATCGATTTAAATACCGGTACCGTTTCCGAATTTTTTGATCCCCGAATTCGTCAGATTATTGAGGATACTTGTCGGGAAAATCATTTTCAGCTATCGCATCACTCCCTCTATATTTACGGTTACAAAATGAAAGATACTCCTTCCTGATCGTTGCACGTCCAAGCTTTTTCATCTTCTTTCCAAAACTGTTTGCCGACCCAAAATTCTTTGCTATTTTTGCATGCCAAAACCCGTTATGTATCCGGGGTGTTTGGTTTATTCCATTTGATTTTGGGATAAGCCAATTTTTTTGTTTCAAAACAATAAAAAAGCCTTAAATGAAAGTTGATGTATTGTTAGGGCTCCAATGGGGCGACGAAGGTAAAGGAAAGGTTGTGGACGTTTTGACTCCCAACTACGATGTGATCACCCGTTTTCAGGGAGGACCCAATGCAGGCCACACCCTGGAATTTAATAACATCAAACAGGTGTTGCATACCATTCCTTCCGGAATTTTTCGCAAAAATAAAATCAACGTAATCGGCAACGGGGTGGTCCTCGATCCCTCTGTCTTTAAAAAAGAAATCGATTCCCTGGCGAAAATCGGTTTCGACATTCACACCAACCTCTTCATTTCCAAAAAAGCCCATTTAATTCTCCCGACACACCGTTTGCTCGACGCTGCATCAGAATCGGCAAAAGGGGACACAAAAATAGGTTCAACCCTGAAGGGAATCGGGCCTGCCTATCGCGATAAAATTGGCCGGGAGGGGCTTCGTGTTGGCGACTTGCTCGATCACTTCAGCGAAAAATACCAGCAAAAAAAAGAACAACATATCCTTCAGCTCGAAAAATTCTATCATTATCATTTCCAGGAACAACTCGAATCACTGGAGAAAGAGTGGTTCGAAGGGCTTGACGTATTGAAGCAGTTCCGGTTTATCGATAGCGAATACTTCATTAACGCTGCACTGAAAAGCGGAAAAACGATTATTGCCGAGGGGGCTCAGGGCACCATGCTTGATATCGATTTCGGATCGTATCCCTTTGTAACCTCCTCGAATACCATTTGCGCCGGCGCCTGTACCGGGCTGGGCATTGCCCCCCGAAACATCGGGAATGTTTATGGTATTTTCAAGGCTTATTGCACCCGGGTGGGAATGGGTCCCTTCCCGACCGAATTACTGGAGAAAACCGGAGAGCTACTTCGGACCAAAGGAAACGAATATGGTTCGACTACCGGACGACCCAGACGTTGTGGCTGGCTTGATTTGGTGGCGCTGAACTACTCCATTATGATCAACGGTGTAAGCCATCTCATCATGATGAAAGCGGATGTGCTCGATGAATTTGACACCATTCGAATTTGTACCGCTTACAAAATCGACGGAAAAATCACTAGCGAATTTCCCCACGAACTGAACAACAAAGTGGAACCTGTTTATACCGAGCTTCCGGGCTGGAAAACCAGCCTGGAAACCATCACTTCGGAAAACGATTTCCCCGAAGCGCTTAAAAGGTACATACAATTTATTGAAGAGGCAACCGGCCTGCCCGTTACGATTGTTTCGGTAGGGCCCAACCGGGAGCAAACCATTATACGTTGATTGCTTTCCGGCTCGCTGCCTCCCGGTGTCCCTGTTCTATCCGATTTGGGATGAAAAAAAGCAAAACGTATGGAAACGAACATCACCCGCCCGACTCTTATCCTGAATAAGAGCATCTGCCTTCAAAACATCGAACGGATGGCCGAAAAAGCCCGAAAGCACCAACTGCGTTTCCGGCCGCATTTCAAAACCCATCAATCAATTGATGTTGGCCGATGGTTTCGTTCAACAGGCGTGGAATCGATTACCGTTTCGTCGGTACAAATGGCTCGTTATTTTGCCAGCGATGGCTGGAAGGATATTACCATCGCCTTTCCGTTTAACATTCCCGAAACCGACGAATTGAGCAAATTGAGCACCCTGGGGCGCATCAACATCCTGGTCGATAACCGGGATACGGTTCTTTCTGTGGGAACAAAACTGATGGGCACGGTAGGGGTATATATAAAAATCAGGACCGATTATTTTCGTACCGGCGTTTCATGGAGCGAGAACAAGAAGATTCATGAAATCATTCGAACGATCGAAAAACACAAAAACCTGTCATTCCTTGGATTTCTGACCCATTCGGGCCATACCTATCAAGCCCGTTCAAAAAACGAAATACAACAGATGCATTTCGACACGCTTGGAAAACTGAACCGCTTGAAAGAACAATTTATCCACGCTTACCCAAACCTGGAACTATCCATAGGCGATACACCTTCGTGTTCGGTTTCCGATTTTTTTGAAGGCATCGACGAAATACGTCCGGGTAATTTTGTCTTTTACGATTTGATGCAGCATCAACTCCATGCCTGCTCCATCGACGATATTGCGCTCAGCATGCACTGCCCGGTTGTTTCGAAACAAAAAGCCCGGAGTGAAATTGTCGTGTACGGAGGGGCTGTTCACTTTTCAAAAGAATGGATCCGGAATACCGACGGTAAGGAACTGTACGGACGGGTTCGCATCCGGCATAATGATCAAGGAACCAAATTACTACCTTCAACTTCCTATCTCTGCCGCTTAACCCAGGAACACGGTGTGATCCGCCTCAGCCAGGCAGCTTTTCAGCACGTTCAACCGGGCGACATCGTCGAAATTATACCGGTGCATGCCTGCCTTACGGCGCATGCCATGGGACGCTATATAACGCTTCAGGGCGAAGTAATGGAAATGATGCCCCGTTTTTAGCGTTGTTCCGCTTCTATTCCTTCTCGGGAATATTTCTCAGGATCAGCGTTAACCATTCCCAGAAATTTTTCACCGAAGCAATATGCACCCGTTCATCGGGCGAATGGGGCGATTGGATGCTTGGTCCGATCGAAATAATATCGAGATTCGGGTAGCTCGCTCCCAGGATGCCGCATTCAAGGCCTGCATGCATTGCTTTCTCTCCCGGAGCAAAGCCTTTAAGCTGCGTAAACGCTTCACGGGCAACGGCAAGAATTTGCGAATCGGGATTGGGTTTCCAGCCCGGATAGGTACCGGTATGGGTAATTTTTGCTCCTCCCAACGCAAAACAACTTTCCAAAGAGGAGGCAATCCCGTCGCGGGCCGAGTCGATAAAACTACGGGTAAGGCTTTTGGCCTCAATTGTCCCAACCGATGATTTCACGATCGAAAGGTTGGTCGATGTTTCGACCACACCCGGCATGGTATCGCTCATCCGGATGATCCCATTTCGCAGGGCGCATAAGGTGTTGATCAGATCGTCCTGCACCATCTCGGGAATCAGCGTCCCGGTCATATCCACCTCTTTGGCTTCGATTTTCATGCCGGGCTCCACCCTCCCGAGTTCGTTGGCCCAAACCTGCTGTATTTCGTCCACCAAAGCGATGAGCCTTTTTTTCGGATTATCCGGAACAGTTACAAGGGCAAAAGCTTCTCGGGGTATGGCATTGCGCATGTTTCCGCAGTCGATCGACGAAAGGCGTGCCCCATATCCGGAAACGGCCTTTTTGAGGAACCTGCCCATTAGTTTGCAGGCATTCCCCCGGCCCAAATGGATATCGAGCCCCGAATGTCCGCCCTTCAGACCGGTAATGGAAACCAGATAAGCCCGGTCGCCGGCAACCTGCTTATCGTCGGTGTAGGTCCATGTGGCATTCGTATCGACACCCCCCGCACAGCCTACGCTGATTTCGTTTTCATTTTCGGTGTCGAGATTGATCAACAGATCGGCATTGAGTATGCCCGGTTGAAATCGAAAAGCTCCGGTCATGCCGGCTTCTTCATCAACCGTGACCAGAACTTCAATGGGTCCGTGCTCCAGGTTTTTGTTTTGGAGAACAGCCAGCGAAGCCGCGACGCCAATTCCGTTATCGGCGCCCAGGGTTGTGTCCCGTGCGCTAACCCATTCCCCGTCGATGAAGGCATCGATCGGGTCGGTGTCAAAATTGAATTCAATGGAACTGTTGGCCTGGGGAACCATATCGATGTGGGCTTGAAGAACCACGGTTTTCCGGTTTTCATACCCGGGGAAAGGGGGTTTTCGGATCAACACATTCCCGGCTGCATCCATCCGGGTTTCCAATCCGAGTTGTTCTCCGAATTCCCGGATAAAAAGGGCGGCCTTTTTCTCTTTCTTTGAGGGCCGTGGAATTTGGGTCAGGGAATAAAAATTACACCATAAATCCCTCGGTTCGAGTTTCTTAATTTCTTCACTCATTATACTATTTTGAATGGTTTTTGTTTCATATCCGTAATCCGTAATCAACCGCGTCTTCCGTCTCCGGTCTTCCGTCTCCGGTCTCCGGTCTTCCGTCTCCGGTCTTCCGTCTTCCGTCTCCGGTCTTCCGTCTTCCGTCTTCCGTCTTCCGTCTTCCGTCTCCGGTCTCCGGTCTTCCGTCATTCATCCCGCATCCGCTTCCGCACATCGAGCAGGGCCCCGGTAAGGGGGTCGAAAACGATCGAATGATCCCCGGTCAGCCATTGCGCCGGCACACGAGCCAGGGGCCCCAGCTGGCCCACATAAAAATCGCCGTTGAAAAGGGTTTCCATTCCATCGGTGATGGAAAGTTTTGTACGGGCAGGGATTCGGTAAAAAAAGCCGCGCTCACCGGGAACCGGATGTACGAATAGATTCAGGCTGTCGGCTACCGATCGAACGGGGGATTCAGAAACGATTTCAGCCATAATGGGCCGACCCGAAATGTCGGAAACCGGCAATATTCCTTTTTCTCCCGAGAATCGGAACAAAACTGTCCCCTGGTGACAGGAAGTATCGGGGTAGAACGGTATCGTGAAATATTGGGTGTGGCAGAATTTTTTTCCAAGGAAAAGGGCAAGATATTCCTTTTCGATTTTGTTGGCCTGTTCCACAAAAACCTGATAAGCAAGGCCGTCTTCCGGAACTATGTCGGATGCACTTAAAATGGTAAATGCTCTTTTTTTTCGGATCCGGGACAGGAAATCGGCAGCTTCGCGGGCTTTTTCTTCGGTGGTTTTTTGCACAATTGTTTCTTCGCCCGTTTCCGAATTCACTTCAATAAAGTAGTTCTCTTCGATCGATTGGTCGGGGAAAAGAAAATCGGGTGCCGCATGAGCTACCATGGGTTCGTTGTCTTTCTGCATCAAACCGTGGGGAATATCCCAGGGGCAGTTTATTCCGGCAAGAACCATTCCCGGAGAAAAGGAAAGGGAAAGATTTCCGGGATCGGGGGAAACGAAAACATTCGAACAATCGGCCGAGCCTGTCGGTGATACTTCAATCGACCGAAGGGCATAGGTTTTGGAAGGGATTTTATCGACCGGATAATCGCCCAGATATTTCCGGGTAAATTCGGCGTAAGGCCCGGGGAAAAATTCGGTACAAACAACGGTAACGTTTACCGAAAAACCGGTTCGGGGTAAGGCATACACGATGGATCCGGGTTCTTGTGGAAGAATGATTTCCGGAGTAGCATCGGTTTTCTTTTTATCTTCTTTGGGTGTACTGCACCACAATCCTGAAGATAAAACGATTCCCAGGACGAGCAGATAAAACTTTTTCATGGTGTTCCTTTCTCTGATGATGATACAAAGATGGTAAAAAATGAAGTATCCCCGAAGCATCGTTTATCAACTATTTATCAAAGCTTTTAAATGCCATACCCAGATGGTCGATGATATCGGATGCGATCAGCGCGGTTTTCCCTACATCTTCAGCCGCCCGGTCGCCGGCAAGGCCATGAACATAAACGCCCAACAAGCTGGCATCTCCGGGTGAATAGCCCTGAGCGAGCAAAGCCAGAATGATCCCGGTGAGTACGTCGCCGCTTCCGGCTGTAGCCATTCCCGGGTTTCCGCTTGCGTTGAACCAGCAGGTTCCGTCGGGAAGGGCAACGGCCGTATACGCTCCTTTTAAAACAAGGATCAGTCCATATTTTGCTGCATTTTCCCTTGCACACATCACCCGCTCATAACCCGAACGGGCTTCACCAAACATCCGCTCAAATTCTTTGGGATGGGGAGTCAGGATGGTCTGGGGTGGCAATTCCCCGATCCAATCCGTATGGAGCCCCAGAATGTTCAGGGCATCGGCATCGAGGACCATGGGTACGCGGCATTCTGATATCAGGCGATGCAATCCCGTCTGGGTGTTGTTTTTAAGACCCAGCGCGGGTCCCGCTCCTACTGCCGAGAAGGGACCGAGGGGCGATATTCCCGAAAACAAAAGATCCGATTCATCGATGCTCGTCATTGCTTCGGGTACTGCCGTCTGTAGGATCGGATACCCCAAACGGGGTACATGCGTGGTAAGCAGGCCCACTCCGGAACGGAGGCAGGATCGGGATGCAAGAACGGCGGCTCCCATTCTTCCGTACGAGCCGGAAACCAGGAGGGCATGTCCGAACGTTCCCTTATGCGAAAAAACAGAACGGGGTTTCACCTTTCCGACAAGCTCCTCCCGGGTCAAAAAACGAAACGGCGTGTCCAATTCTCCCATGATCGCCGAATGCAATCCGATGTCGACAATTTCCCACTTCCCGGTATAGCGTTCATTCTCGGGGAAAAAGAAGCTGAGTTTGGGAAACTGAAAAGTCAGGGTCCGGTTTGCCTGGACCACAGTTTGTCCGTTGCCTTCTTCGTTATGCTCCCCCATCAGTCCCGAAGGCATATCGACCGAAAGGACCGTTGCCCCGGAGAGGTTGATAGAACGTACCACCTCGGCCGGAAATCCTTCCAGGGCCCGGTTCAGTCCCGATCCAAAAAGAGCATCGACAAGTGTAACATGGTTTCCGGGAACCGGAAGCTGCCCGGCACAGAGTTCCGTGATCTCAACCCGTTGCTGCTGAACAATTCGCTCGTAATTGATTCTGGGTGATCCTTTCAGCTTTTCCGGAGCTGTAAGCAGGAAAACCTTCACACGTCGTTCCTCCTTTTCGGCCAGCATTCGGGCAATGGCCAGTCCGTCGCCCCCGTTGTTCCCGGGGCCGCAATAGAGCCATATTTCCGCGTCGGAAGAAATCCCGGGCTCAATTCTTCGAACAAACGAACGGGATGCCCGCTCCATCAGATCAATATCGGCAATGGGCTCATTGTCGATGGTATATCGATCGATTTCAGCAATTTGATGTACGGAAAAAATCTTCATTTCCTGTATTTTATTAACCAAGGTACGATGCCTAAAATTAACAAGAATAATTTATAACGATCGGATTGATCTTGATAATTGGCAGCTTTTCCACGCGAAAAAAAACTATTTTTGTGTGATTTACATAAAACCATTTACACTACAAGTATGACAAAAGATAAGAATACTGCCTTCTTCGGCCATCCGGTCGGGTTGTCGTCGTTGTTTGCCACCGAAATGTGGGAACGCTTCAGTTATTATGGGATGCGTGCCCTGTTGGTTTTGTTCCTGACTGCCACCTATGCCACCGGGGGCTTTGGCATGTCGGAGCTCGAAGCATTCACGGTATATGGAATTTTCACCGGTTTGGTCTATGTAACGCCCATCCTTGGCGGAATATTAGCCG